>CALBKB010000236.1 GCA_937892635.1 uncultured Clostridia bacterium | reverse complement strand
GGCTTTGCCCTCAAACGCGACGGCGACGCCTTCTCTGTCGAGGTGCCGTCTTGGCGTCGCACCAAGGATGTAACCATTAAGGCTGATATTATCGAAGAGATCACCCGTATCTACGGCTACGATAATTTCGAGATCCGTCCCTCGGAAAACGTTCTCTATCCCATTCCCGAAACCACCAATCGTCGCGACGATTTCGGGGTTAAGACCCTGCTTGCCGACCGTTATGGGATGCATGAGGTCCACTCCTATCTCTGGAGTGATAGCCGCAAATTGGCTCAGATCGGCATTGCCGTGGAGGAGAATGTTAAACTGATCAATTCCATGTCCACCGACTGGACGATTCTGCGCCGCCATATGATCCCCACGCTGTTAACCATGGTGCAGGATAATCGCCGCTTTGCCGAGCGCTTCGGTATTTTCGAGATTGCTCGTGTCGTCGATGGCCTTAAGCCTGACGGCACTTGTAACGAACGTAAAAAACTCGGTGTCGTCCTCTTTGATAAATGTCACACCGAAAAGGATGCCTACTTGTTTGTGGTCGATGCTCTGCGCACCATCGGCACCGTCCTCAAAAATGAGCCGCTCACCTTTGTTCATGAACAGGCAGAGAAGCTTTGGCAGCATCCCGTCAATACTGCCTCCGTTTTGCTGCATGGGCAGACGATTGGCTTTGTCAGTGTCGTTCACCCGTCGGTGGTGGATAAGATCGACAAGAAAGCCGCTATTATCTGTGCCGAATTGGATATGGATCTCTTCTCGTCCTATGCCGGTACTGCCGTTTCCTATGCCGAGCCGTCCAAGTTCCCCGGCGTTGAATACGACCTGTCGCTGTTGGTCGGTAACGATCAAATATATGCCGATATCCGCGCCATCGTCGAAGCCGAACAATGCCCGCTGCTGTTGTCCTATCGTCCGGTCGACGAGTATCACGACGATTCGCTGGGCAACAAGCGCAGCATGACGGTGCGTTTCACCTTCGGTGCTTATGACCGTACCCTGTCGGGTGAAGAGGTGCAGGCGCAGATTGACGCCCTTACCGCGCGCTTTACTGCTGCCGGAATTGCATTAAAGGCGTAAAAAATTTGCATTGTCTATTGAAAAACGGACAAAATTGGTTTATGATATAGAGTATAGATAACCTATCGAAAAGGAGATGAGCCAAGTGCTGCATGACGGAACGATTACTTTCTCGGTTCGTGACGAACAGGAAAAGGAAATGAAACGCATCGTAACAGAGGTCTATGATGCTTTGAAAGAAAAGGGCTATAATCCGATCAATCAGCTTGTCGGATACATCCTTTCCGAAGATCCTACTTATATCACCAACTACAAAAACGCGCGTGCCCTCATCCGCAAGATTGATCGTGATGAGCTGTTGCACACGTTGGTCCGCTCTTATCTTTCCGAATAAGCTAAAAAATCTCAAAACCAAGCGGTTTTGAGATTTTTAGTATAGGTGCTGTATGAATTATTTATCGTTGGGCAGGACGGGCATGAAGGTATCTGCCTTGGCTTTCGGTTCGCTGACCATGGCGCCGATGCAGGCTAATTTTCCACCCGAGCAGGCGGCCGAGGTTTTGAGCTATGCAGCCTCGCGCGGCGTTAACTTTCTCGATACCGCCCAGTTGTATGACAATTACGAATATATCCGTCTGGCTGAAAAAAAGATGGCTCAGCCGCTCATTATCGCCAGTAAGACCTATGCCTACGAAAAGCAAATGGCTTACGATGCCGTCGAGCAGGCAAGACGGGCGCTGGATCGCGACTATATCGATATCTTCATGCTCCATGAGCAGGAAAGCGAGCATACCCTGCGGGGGCATATGCCCGCCATTGAAGAATTACTGCGACTCAAAGCCCTCGGCGTGATCCGCGCCTTCGGTATTTCTACCCACCATGTTGCTGCGGTCAAGGCGGCAACCCAAGCCGATTATATCGATGTCATCCATCCGATCCTCAACAAGGCGGGCTTGGGTATCGTCGATGGCGATCGCTCCCGGATGGAAGCGGCACTCCAAGAAGCCTATCAGGCGCAAAAAGGCATCTATACCATGAAGCCTCTCGGTGGAGGCAATCTGTTTGCCCATGCGCAGGAAAGCCTCTCATACGCCTTTTCTTTCCCCTATAAGCATAGCGTTTGCATCGGCATGCAATCCTGTGCCGAAGTGGATGCCAATATCGAATTTTTGGAAACGGGCTCTTTTTCTCAGGAGAGCAGGATGCGGTTGCAGGCCAAGAAGCGTCGGCTACATATTGATGATTGGTGTGTCGGTTGCGGCGCATGCGCACAGCGCTGTGTCAATAAAGGCATTGATGTGGTAAACGGTAAGGCCGTTGCGAATGATCGCTGTGTCTTGTGCGGCTATTGCAGTCGCGTTTGTCAGCAATGGGCCATTAAGGTGGTGTAACCATGCGGGTATGTACGGCAAAACAAATGAATCAGGCCGATCGGTATGCCATTGAGGTGCTGGGTATCTCGGGCAGGCAGCTGATGTTTCATGCTGCCCAAGGCATCTATGAAGAAATGCGCCAAAGCCTGGATGATCTGACACAAAAGAAGTTGGTCATTCTCGCCGGTAGCGGCAATAATGGCGGAGACGGCTATGCGTTAGCCGGTCTTGCCTGTCAAGCAGGTATGCTTGTCAGCGTGATTCGTATTGATGAGCATAACCTTTCCCCGGATGCGCACGATTACGCGCAACGTCTAGCCGATATTCCTCTTTTTTTCTATGATCAAGAGCCTGAGGCGTGTCAGCATAAGATCGCTGAGGCTGATATTATTGTTGATGCCATGTACGGTACGGGATTTCACGGTGCGCTTTCAGGTGCAGCGGCCGCCTGTGCGGCTTTGGCCAATCAGGCATCGGCTCTTCGTCTGTCGGCCGATCTGCCAAGCGGTGTCCGTTGCGATACCGGCGCGGTGGACGGGCAGGCCTTCCGTGCCCATGTAACGGTCACGTTTACCGCTTATAAACCGTGCCATTTTCTCTATCCGTCGGCCGAGTATTGCGGACGGGTATCGGTTTGCGATATCGGCATACCCGATCGTGTTTTACAGGATGGTACGATGTGGGTGATGAGTCCTGAGCAGATAGGTGCGCTTTTGCCGTCCCGACCGCGCAACAGCCATAAAGGCACCTTTGGTCGCTTACTCGTCTATTGCGGCAGTGCCCATATGACGGGAGCGGCATCCTTATGTGTGGGTGCGGCGTTGCGCAGCGGCGTCGGTTTGGTCGAGGTGGCGGGGCCTACGTCGGTAATCCGTGCAGTAGCTCATCATCACCAGGAACCGATCTTTACCCACCTTGCGTCGTTCCCCGATGCGGAAGGGAAAGGGAAGACCCTTTTATTGGCGGCTACCCGCCGCGCGCAGGCAATAGCCTGTGGTTGCGGACTATCCTTGGAAGACGGGCAGGAAGATCGCGTTTGTGCGCTGATCGGTCAATCGGATCTTCCTATGGTGTTGGACGCCGATGGCATAACGGTTCTTTCACGGAATATAGATATATTACCCCGTCCTGTCGGTGACTTGGTGCTTACGCCCCATCCGCGGGAAATGGCAAGGCTGACAGGAAAGACGGTGGAAGAGATAACAGCTGACCGTGTCGGTATCGCGTCGGGCTTTGCTAAGCAATATGGGGTTACGCTCGTGCTCAAAGGCGCCAATACCGTTGTGGCTGCACCTGACGGACGTGTTTGGTTTGCGCCGGCTGCCTGCTCGGGATTGGCTAAGGGCGGGAGCGGCGATGTGCTCACCGGCGTGCTGGCCGCCCTGCTGGGGCTGAACGCCCGGATGGCTGCCGCTGCGGACGCTGAGGATGACCCCCGCCGCCCGCTGCCCCTGCGGGAGCTGCTGCAGGTGGGTT
>CALBKB010000235.1 GCA_937892635.1 uncultured Clostridia bacterium | reverse complement strand
ATCACCCTCTCCGGCACCGGCATTGACACCATCAAGCTCGCAGACCAGGGCCTGACCGGCATCTACACCGCCACCGTCTACATGGCCGCCGGCACCTACACCGATGTGGTGATCCTGGATCGTGAAGAAAGCCTGGGCGGCATCTTGCGCCAGTGCATTCATAACGGTTTTGGCTTACATAAACTTGGCCGCGAGCTGACCGGTCCCGAATATGCGGCCGTTTATGCCGATATGGTCAAAGAACGCGGCATTCGCGTTCTCCATGAAACGATGGTCACCGATGTGTCCAAGGACAAGGTGGTAACGGCAACTAACCGTCAAGGTATTATTAAAATTCAGGCTAAAGCCGTTATTTTGGCCATGGGTTGCCGTGAGCGCAGCCGTGGTGCCCTTAACATTTGCGGTACCCGTCCCGCCGGTATTTACAGCGCCGGTACGGCTCAGAAACTCATCAACTGCGAAGGTTATATGGTGGGTAAGAAGGTCGTCATTCTCGGATCGGGTGATATCGGTCTGATCATGGCTCGCCGTATGTCGTTGGAAGGCGCTAAGGTTGAGGCGGTTTGCGAATTGATGAGCTATTCGGGCGGTTTGACCCGTAATATCGTGCAGTGCTTGCACGACTATGATATCCCTCTGTACCTGAGCACCACCGTTGTGCAGATCCACGGCAAGAAGCGCGTTGAGGGTGTAACGGTAGCTCAGGTCGATGATAAGCGCGCCGAGATCCCCGGTACGCGTCGTTTTATTGCGTGTGACACTCTGCTGTTGTCCTGTGGTCTGATTCCTGAAAATGAACTGACCCGTGCGGCCGGCATTACCATGGACCGTGTCACCGGTGGCGCGGTGGTCGATCAGAATCGCCAAACCGATATCCCCGGCATCTTTGCCTGCGGTAACGTCTTGCAGGTGCATGATTTGGTTGACTATGTATCCGACGAGGCCGAAATGGCCGGTATCGGCGCAGCCGATCTGGTGCTGGGTGCTGGCGCGGCCGAAGCGTCGTTGGCTACCCATGCCGGCAACGGTGTTCGCTACGTTCTGCCGCAGCGCGTGGCGCAAGAAGGGAAGGACGTGTCGCTCTTCCTGCGTGTCGATAAGCCTTACGGCAAAGTAAGATTTTCCGTCAAGTCGGGCGACGAGGTTTTGGTGCAGGCTATGCGCTTAAAGGCCGCTCCCGGTGAAATGGAAAAAATCCGCGTGCCGGCTGACAAGGTAGCGCTGGCCAATGAGTTGACGGTAAGTTTGGAGGAGATCCAATGAAACGAGAACTGACTTGTATTATTTGCCCCAGAGGCTGCACCTTACAGGTGGAGATCAACGGTGATGAGGTTAAGGTAGAAGGCAACGCCTGTCCCAAGGGCGCCGTCTACGGTCATGACGAGTGCTTGCATCCCACCCGCACCGTTACGTCCATTGTCCGTGTGGCCAACCGTGAAGACACGATGGTCAGCGTCAAAACCGAAGATCCTATTCCCAAGGAGAATATTTTCGATTTGATGCAGATTATCCGTGAAAAAACAGTGCAAGCCCCCATTGCCATTGGCGATGTTGTGTGCGACAATGTATACGGTACCCGCGTAATTGCCACCAAAGCCATTCACTAAAAGGGGAAGCGGATGAATCTTAAGGACATAAAACTGTACCTGTTTGATATGGATGGAACACTCTATTTGGGAGATAAACTCTTTGATTTCACCCAAAAACTGCTCAAAACCATCGAAAAAACGGGCGCAACATACCTCTTTATGACCAATAATTCATCAAAAAGCGTCGACGATTACATTAAAAAACTGCAAAAATTGGGCATTGATGCCGCCCCGGAGGATTTTATGACCTCCTCGCAGGCGACGGCTTATTATCTGCAAAAGCATCATGCAGGGAAGACCTTGTATGTCTGCGGCACGGCATCCTTGAAGGAGGAGCTGGGCAGGCAGGGTTTTCCGATGACTGAGGATCTGGATAAGGTTGAGTGCATCGTCATGGGCTTTGATACCGAGCTTACCTTTAAAAAATTGGAGGACGTATCCAAACTCTTGTTGGCTCATCCCCAGATGCCCTATATTGCCACCAATCCCGACTATGTGTGTCCCACTGAGTTTGGCAGTGTGCCCGACTGCGGCAGTGTTTGCGATATGCTCTACAACGTGGCGAAACGCCGCCCGATTGTGATCGGCAAGCCTGAGCCGCTCATGCCGCTTTTGGCTATGGAACGATGGGGCATTGACGCGGCGCATACGCTGGTGGTGGGTGACCGCATCTATACCGATATCAAGAGCGGTTTGGCGGCGGGCGCGCATACGGCCTTAGTGCTGTCGGGCGAAACGACGCGGGAGATACTCGATGCTTCGTCGGACAAGCCAGAGATGGTTTGGGAAAGTGCGGCCGAGATTTTACAAGCGCTGGCATAACAAAAGGAACGCAGAAAACTGCGTTCCTTTTTTTGTTAAAAAACTTATTGACAAGCCCTTGAATTAGTGATAAAATGCTAAATTGATATTATACTGCCTATCATGCGCATTTCGCTTATTGTGGATTATAGCACAGTATCGGGAAAAGGTCAAGTAATAGGTGTGGTATATCAAATGCTTTTCACAAAAATGAAGGAGTGATTGCTTGTTATGCTACCAAAAGTAGACCCGTCAGTACTGGGCGCTCACCTGATCACATTGGGGAATAACCAGAGGGTGAGTTTCGCTAAGATTAAGGAAGTTCAGGAGATGCCTTATCTTATCGAAGTACAGAAAAAATCCTATGATCTCTTTATTAAAGAAGGATTGCAGGAAGTGCTCAACGATGCTTCGGGCGTTGTCGATCATACGGGAAATCTCGTACTCGATTATGTCAGTTTCACCATTGATGAAACACCCAAATACACCGTTGAGGAATGTAAAGAGAGAGATGCTACCTATTCGGCATCCATGCGCGTTAAGGTGCGTTTGACCAACCAGACCACCGGCGAAATCCAGGAACAGGATATTTTTGTGGGCGACGTGCCCCTTATGACCGAGACCGGTACCTTTGTGATCAACGGTGCCGAGCGCGTTGTCGTTTCCCAGCTGGTTCGTTCGCCCGGCGTGTATTTCGGTACTCAGTACGATAAGAGCGGTAAGAAACTCTTTACCGGTACCGTTATGCCCAACCGCGGCCTGTGGATCGAGTATGAAACCGACTCCAACGACATCGTCTATACCCGTGTCGATAAAAACCGCAAGATCCCCGTTACCGTGCTGTTGCGCGTATTGGGCTTGCATACCAATGAGCAGATCATTGACACCTTCGGCAATCTGCCCAAGGTGATGGCTACTTTGGAGAAGGACAGCACCGACGATTATCAGTCGGCTCTGTTTGAGCTTTATAAGAAGCTGCGTCCCGGCGAGCCTCCCACGGTAGATAGTGCCGAGACCTTTATCAACAACATGATCTTCAATGGCCGCAACTATGACCTGACCCGCGTCGGCCGTTACAAATACAACAAGAAGCTGGCGTTGGGCGAGCGTCTGCCCGGCCTGATGCTCAGCCAGGACGTTGTGGCTCCGCTGACCGGCGAAGTGCTGTTTGAGGCCGGCACCGTGCTGACCAAAGAGCAGGCCATGACCATTCAGGACAATGGCGTATCGGTTGTTTACGTGGACGTGGAGGGCACCGAGCTGAAATTCTTCAGCAACGGTATGGTAGACGCCTCTAAGTTCATTGAGTTTGATGCCGAGAAGACCGGCATCAATGAAATGGTGCGTTTCTCGGTTTTGCAGGAGATCATGGAATCCTGCGAGAGCGCCGAAGAGATCGAAAAGCAGCTGATCGCCCGTCATGACGAGTTGATTCCGCTGTATCTGATGCCCGAAGATATTTTTGCTTCGGTCAACTATATGCTGGGGCTCGACTTCAACATCGGTACCGATGATGATATCGACCACCTGGGCAACCGCCGTATTCGCAGTGTTGGTGAGCTGTTGCAGAACCAGTTCCGTATCGGCTTTGCCCGCATGGAGAGAAGCATCCGCGAGCGCATGAACATTCAGGATTCCGAGATCGTGACGCCGTCGGCTCTGGTTAACACCAGACCGGTCATTGCCGCTATCCGTGAATTCTTTGGTTCTTCGCCGTTGTCTCAGTTTATGGATCAGACTAACCCTCTGACCGAACTGACTCATAAGCGTCGTCTGTCGGCCCTCGGCCCCGGCGGTTTGACTCGTGATCGTGCTTCCTTCGAAGTGCGTGACGTTCACTATTCGCACTATGGCCGTGTCTGCCCGATCGAGACTCCTGAAGGTCCGAACATCGGTCTGATTTCCTATCTGTCTTCCTTTGCCCGTATCATTGAATACGGCTTTATTGAGGCGCCCTATCGTCGCATTGATAAGGAGACGGGTATCGTTACCGATGAAGTGGAATATATGACCGCTGACCGCGAGGATAACTTTATCGTCGCCCAGGCCAACGAGCCTATTGGCGAGGACGGCCGTTTTGTCAACCGCAAGGTTGCTGCCCGTTATCGCAACGACATTCTCGAAGTAGAGGCCAACAAGGCCGATTACGTTGATATTTCGCCCAAGATGCTGGTATCGATCGCTACGGCGATGATTCCCTTCCTGGAGAACGACGACGCCAACCGTGCCCTGATGGGCTCGAACATGCAACGTCAGGCTGTGCCTCTGATCCGCACCGAGTCGCCGATTGTCGGTACCGGTATGGAATATAAGGCGGCGGTCGATTCGGGCGTTTGCGTGATCGCGCGTCGCGATGGTGTGATCAACGACGTGTCGGCGAAGAAGATCGAGGTGCTGTGTGAAGACGGTACCATCGACAGCTATCCGCTGACCAAGTTTATGCGTTCCAACCAGGGTACCTGCATCAATCAGCATCCCATCGTCGATATCGGCCAGAAGGTCGTTAAGGGCGAAGTGCTGGCTGACGGTCCGTCCACCGATAACGGTGAATTGGCGCTTGGTAAGAATGCCCTGATCGGCTTTATGACCTGGGAAGGTTATAACTATGAGGACGCCGTTTTGATTTCTGAGCGTCTGGTCAAGGAGGATGTTTACACCTCCATTCATATCGAGGAATACGAGCAGGAAGCCCGCGAAACCAAGCTGGGCAGTGAGGAGATCACCCGTGAGATCCCCAATGTGTCGGAAGACGCGCTCAAAGACCTCGATGAAAACGGTATTATCCGTATCGGCGCCGAGGTGCGTGCCGGTGATATTCTGGTCGGTAAGGTTACCCCGAAGGGTGAGACCGAGCTGACCGCCGAGGAGCGCCTGCTGCGCGCCATCTTCGGTGAAAAGGCCAGAGAGGTGCGCGACACCTCGCTGCGCGTGCCGCACGGTGAGTACGGTACCGTTGTTGACGTTAAGGTCTTCACCAGCGAGAACAGCACCGAGCTGTCGCCCGGCGTTAACAAGGTCATTCGTGTTTACATCGCGCAGAAGCGTAAGCTGTCTGTCGGCGACAAGATGGCCGGTCGTCACGGTAACAAGGGTGTTATTTCCCGCATCCTGCCGCAGGAGGATATGCCCTTCCTGGATGACGGTACGCCGCTGGATATCGTTCTTAACCCTCTGGGCGTTCCTTCCCGTATGAATATCGGACAGGTGCTGGAAGTGCATCTGGCCTACGCCGCTAAGGCGCTGGGCTTTAAGATTGCTACGCCTGTTTTTGACGGTGCCAACGAGCAGGATATTTTCAAGGCTCTGGAATTGGCCGGTTACAACGCCAACGGTAAGGTCAAGTTGCGTGACGGTCGTACCGGTGAATACTTCGATCAGGATGTAACGGTTGGTTACATGTACTATCTGAAGCTGTCGCACTTGGTCGATGATAAGATTCATGCCCGTTCGACCGGTCCGTACTCGCTGGTTACGCAGCAACCGTTGGGTGGTAAGGCCCAGTTCGGCGGTCAGCGTTTCGGTGAGATGGAAGTTTGGGCCATGGAAGCCTATGGTGCCGCTTACACGCTGCAGGAAATCCTCACCGTTAAGTCGGACGACGTGGTTGGCCGTGTTAAGACCTATGAAGCGATTGTTAAGGGTCAGAATATTCCGACTCCGGGCATTCCCGAGTCCTTCAAGGTTTTGATTAAGGAATTGCAATCCCTTGCGCTGGACGTTAAGGTTCTGTCCAAGGATAATGAGGAGATCGATTTGAGTCAGCCGATTGAGGACGAGACTCACGGTATCGATCTGGATGTTTCCGATAACTTTGCCGCGCCCGACGTGGATGAGGCGGAGTTGGGTGCAAGCTACATCTTCGAAAATGAAGACGGGAATACTGCCGCCGATGAGATCTTCGGTGCAGATGCCATGGCTAACATGTTCGATGATGATTCCGACATGATGTAAGGGAGTGACTTGGATGAGTACAGAATTTAACGAATTTGATTCCATCAAGATCGGTTTAGCTTCTCCCGACATGATCCGTTCGTGGTCGCACGGCGAGGTCAAGAAGCCGGAAACGATCAATTACAGAACTCTCAAACCGGAGCGCGACGGTCTGTTTTGCGAGCGCATTTTCGGGCCGACCAAGGACTGGGAGTGCCATTGCGGCAAGTATAAAAAACTGCGTTACAACGGCAAGATCTGCGAGCGTTGCGGCGTTGAGATCACGCTGGCCAAGGTGCGCCGTGAGCGCATGGGTCACATTGAATTGGCCGCGCCCGTTTCGCATATTTGGTATTTCAAGGGCATTCCGTCCCGTCTGGGGCTTGTGCTTGATATTTCGCCGCGCGTTTTGGAGAGAATTCTCTATTTCAGCGCCTATATCGTAACCTGGGTCAGCGAGGATATTACTGAGATCAGCAAGGGCCAGGTCTTGACCGAAAAGGAATATCAGGATCTGAAAGAGAAGTACGAGGATGATTTCCATGCCGGCATGGGTGCCGAGACCATCAAGTCTTTGCTGGAAGAGATCGATCTGGATGCCTTGTCGGTTGAATTGAAAGAAGAACTGGAAAATGCCACCGGACAGAAGCGCACCCGCTTGCTCAAGCGCGTGGATGTCGTTGAGGCGTTGCGTGCCTCGGGCAACCGTCCGGAGTGGATGATCCTGACCGTTTTGCCGGTTATCCCGCCCGATATCCGTCCTATGGTTCAGCTTGACGGCGGTCGTTTTGCCACCAGTGACCTGAACGATCTCTATCGTCGTGTCATTAACCGTAACAATCGTCTTAAGCGTTTGCTGGAGTTGCATGCGCCGGAGATTATCGTTCGCAACGAGAAGCGCATGTTGCAGGAGGCCGTTGATGCTCTCATCGATAACGGCCGCCGTGGCCGCGCTGTCAGCGGGCCCAACAATCGCCCGCTCAAATCGCTGTCGGATATGCTCAAAGGCAAGCAGGGACGTTTCCGTCAGAACCTGCTGGGTAAGCGTGTTGACTATTCGGGACGTTCGGTTATCGTTGTAGGACCGGAACTGAAGATTTATCAGTGCGGCCTGCCCAAGGAAATGGCGTTGGAGCTGTTTAAGCCCTTCGTTATGAAAAAGTTGGTCGAGATGGACGTGTCCAAGAACATCAAGAACGCCAAGAAGATGGTAGAGCGTGCCAACGACGGCGTGTGGGATGCTTTGGAGTCGGTCATTAAGAATCACCCGATTCTGCTCAACCGTGCTCCGACATTGCACCGTTTGGGCATCCAGGCTTTTGAGCCGGTATTGGTCGAGGGGCGTGCCATCAAGCTGCATCCGCTGGTTTGTACGGCATTCAACGCCGACTTTGACGGCGACCAGATGGCCGTTCACGTGCCGCTGTCGACCGAGGCTCAGGCTGAGGCTCGGTTCCTGATGCTGTCGGCCAACAACCTGCTCAAGCCGCAGGATGGTAAGCCGGTTACCGTTCCGACTCAGGACATGGTTCTCGGTTCCTATTATCTGACCTGTGTTAACCCCGAGAAGAAGGGGGCAGGCAGTATCTTCTCGAGCGTTGAGGAGGCCATGCTGGCCTATGATGCCGGTTACGTGCATCTGCATGCACCGGTTAAGGTTCGCATGACCAAAGAGATCAACGGCGAGAAGGTTAGCCGCATCATCGAAACTACGATTGGTAAGATTATTTTCAACGAGGATCTGCCGCAGGATCTGGGGTTTGTTGACCGTAATGATCCTGAGCATGTGCTCGATCTGGAAATTGACGCGCTGTGCACCAAGAAGCAGCTTGGTATTATCATTGACCGCTGCATCAAGGTACACGGTATTGCTCAGGCTGCTGAGATGATCGACACCATCAAGGCCAAGGGCTTCAAGTATTCGACCAAGGGTGCCATCACCATGTCGGTTGCCGACATTGAGGTGCCTGAGGTGAAGAAAGAATTGATTGCCGAGGCCGAGAAGAAGGTTGACGTGATCACCCGCAACTTCCGTCGCGGACTGATTTCGGAAGAGGAGCGTTATCGTTTGGTTATCGGCTTGTGGGATGACACCACCAAGCAGGTTACCAAGGCACTGCAGGATAATCTGAGCCAGTTCAACCCCATCAACATGATGGCTAATTCGGGTGCTCGTGGTAGCATCAACCAGATCCGTCAGTTGGCCGGTATGCGTGGTCTTATGGCTAACACCTCCGGTAAGGCGATCGATATTCCGATTCGTTCCAACTTCCGTGAGGGTCTGAATGTATTGGAATACTTTATTTCGTCCAGAGGTGCTCGTAAGGGCTTGGCCGATACCGCGTTGCGTACCGCAGACTCGGGTTACCTGACCAGACGTTTGGTTGACGTGGCTCAGGAAGTGATCATTCGTGAGGATGACTGTGGTTGCGAAGAGGGTATTTGGGTCGAGGAGATTCGTGACGGCAGTGAGCGTATCGAGAGCTTTACCGACCGTCTTGTGGGTCGTTATACCTCTGAGCCGGTCGTGCATCCCGAGACGGGAGAAGTTCTGTACGAGCGCAACGTGTTGCTGACCGAGGAGGATGCCAAGGCGATCATAGCTGCCGGCATCACCCGTGTACGCATTCGTTCGTTGCTCACTTGCAAGAGCAAGTACGGCGTCTGCTCCAAGAGTTATGGTTTGAACCTGGCGACCAGCAAGCCGGTTAATGCCGGTGAGGCGGTTGGTATTATTGCCGCTCAGTCGATCGGTGAGCCGGGTACTCAGCTGACGATGAGAACCTTCCATACCGGTGGTGTTGCCGGTAGCGATATCACGCAGGGTCTGCCTCGTGTTGAAGAGTTGTTTGAGGCGAGAAAGCCCAAGACGATGGCGATGCTGTCCGAGATTGCCGGTAAGGTTTCGATTGAAGAAGTTAAGAACAACAAGGTTATTACCGTCACCGGCGGCGAGGGTACCGAGCTGGATGAGCGCACCTATGTCATTCCGTATGGTGTGCGTGTGCGCGTGACCGATGGTCAGGAAATTGCCAAGGGTGGCGAAATGACCGAAGGTTGGGCCAACCCGCATGATATTTTGGAGATCCTTGGCACCGAGGCGGTGCAGAACTACCTGATCAAGGAAGTTCAGCGTGTTTATCGTTTGCAGGGCGTTGATATCAACGATAAGCATATCGAAGTTATTGTCCGTCAGATGATGAAGAAGATCCGTGTCGCCGATGCCGGGGATACCGATATTCTGGCCGGTCGCGTGGTTGACCGCAGTGAATTCGATGAGGCGAATGCCAAGGTCCGTGCCCGTATTGCTGCGGGTGAAGAGGGCCTGAAAGAAGCCGTTGGTGAGCAGACGCTGCTCGGTATTACCAAAGCTTCGCTGGCTACCGATTCCTTCCTGTCGGCGGCCTCCTTCCAGGAGACGACCCGCGTGCTGACCGAAGCCGCCATCTGCGGCAAGAGCGATCCGCTGATCGGTTTGAAGGAGAACGTTATTATCGGTAAGTTGATTCCTGCCGGTACGGGTCTCAAGCAATACCGCGACGTGGATTTGGTTGAAAAAGTCGAGAAAGAGCCCGAAATCATTGATGTAGAGTATTGACTTTAAGCCAAAAAAAGGGTATAATATACTGCGTGCGCGACTGGGGTGAAACTGTATGTGGCTGGACCGTTTTGATAAAAATAGTGTGGTGACGGGGCGTAAACAAACGCTGCGTGCCATCCAAAGCGGAAAAGCCAAGGCAGTCTTCATTGCCAAGGATGCGCAGGAAGATCTGCGAGCCGAGATACGATCGGCCTGCCAAGCGGCGGGAACGGATTGTATTGAGGCTGACAGCATGCGCCAGTTGGGCGCGGCGGCCGGCATTCAAGTCGGCGCCAGCGCGTGCGCAGTACTAAGCAGCACTTAAATTTATTTATATAGATTTAGGAATTTTTAAGAAGGAGGTGCCATATGCCAACCTTTAACCAGCTCGTCAGAACCGGTAGAGAGGTGTCGGTCAAGAAGTCGGTTGCTCCCGCTCTGAACAAGGGTATGAACACGCTTAAGCAGAAACCCACGAAGCAGTGCTCCCCCCAGAAGAGAGGCGTCTGCACCGGTGTTAAGACCACAACCCCCAAGAAGCCTAACTCGGCCCTGCGTAAGATTGCTCGTGTACGTCTTACCAACGGCATCGAAGTTACCAGCTACATTCCGGGTATCGGCCACAATCTGCAGGAGCACAGCGTTGTTCTGATCAGAGGCGGCCGTGTCAGAGACCTTCCGGGTGTGCGTTACCACATCATCCGCGGTACTCTTGACGCGCAGGGCGTGGCTAACCGTCTGCAGGGTAGATCCAAGTACGGTGCCAAGCGTCCCAAAAAGTCCAAGTAATTTCGTAGGCGACAAAACAATGTAGTGCTTTGTTGGCTTTATATATAAGCCTTTTCAGAGCACTGACGGAAGAATCTACTTTCGAGTACCTATGAGAGCATTTTATGTGAAGGAGGGAAGAAAAGTGCCTAGAAGAGGTCAAATTTCGAAGAGAGATGTTCTGCCCGATCCCGTGTATAACAGCAAGCTTGTTACTCGTCTGATCAACAGCATCATGTACGACGGCAAGAAGGGTGTTGCGCAGAAAATTGTTTATGATGCATTCGACATCATCAGTGAAAAATCCGGTGAAAACCCGCTGAAGGTTTTCGAACAGGCTATGGAAAACATCATGCCTGTCCTCGAAGTCAAGGCCAGACGTGTTGGTGGTGCTACCTATCAGGTTCCTATGGAAGTGCGCCCCGAACGTCGCCAGACTCTCGGCCTGCGTTGGCTGACCAACTACTCTCGTGCCAGAAGCGAGCGTACCATGAAGGAAAGACTGGCCAACGAGATTATGGATGCCATCAACGAAACCGGTGGCGCCATCAAGAAGAGAGACGACACACACAAGATGGCCGAAGCAAACAAGGCTTTTGCTCATTACCGTTGGTAATGGCGGCCTAATGCTGAGGAATTAAGGAGAAAAACCATGCCTAGAACCCATGAGATCAGCAAATACCGCAATATAGGCATTATGGCGCACATCGATGCTGGTAAAACCACCACCACCGAGCGTATTCTTTACTATACCGGTGTTAACTACAAGATCGGTGATACCCATG
>CALBKB010000234.1 GCA_937892635.1 uncultured Clostridia bacterium | reverse complement strand
AACGGTCACGGTAATGACGCACATAATTGATAACCGAACGCAGCGGAGCCAAACCGATACCACCGGCGATAAAGAGCAGATCCTTGCCGGCAAAGGCATCATCAACGGGGAAGGCGTTTCCGTAAGGACCGCGCACCGTGATCTGCTGACCAACCTCAGCCTGATGCAGCCAATCGGTCAAACAACCGCACTTCTTAATGGAAAACTCCATAAATTCGGTGTTGGTCGGCGACGAAGTAATCGAGAACATAGCCTCGCCCACGCCGGGGATCGAAAGCATGGCGCACTGCCCGGGCTTATGAAGAAACGGCTTTTGCCCGTCAGGCGTTACGACACGAAAGGTCTTGACGTCGGGGGTGTCGATACGAATATCGGTAATGACGCCGAGCACGGGAATCAGGGTCTCCGAACGATTATTCATGGCTCTTCCCTCCTATCGTTTTCATAACCTTGGCAATATTCATGGAGATGGGGCACTTAGCCAGGCAACGGCCGCAACCCACGCAGGAACACAGTCCGTCATTATTGGCCGGATAATAGACCAACTTATGCATAAAACGCTGACGGAACCGCTCCTTCTGGGTCAGACGCGGCTGACCCGCCGACATCATGGTGAAATCGGAATACATGCAAGAATCCCAGCAACGGAACCGCGTAATCTCGTGACCGTTGTTAAAATCCTTAATATCATAGCACTGGCAGGTCGGGCAAACAAAGGTGCAGGTACCGCAGCCCAGGCAGGCCTCCGAAAGCGTGGCCCATTCGGGACGGTCAAACAGTTCCATCGTCTTGTCCGGATCAAAGCCGTCGGTAGTCAGGTCGGCCAGCGGCAATTTTTTCATAATCGCTCGCGTACTCTCCTGCTGTGCTCTAACGGCGGTATCGTCGCAGGGCTCTGTTACCCCTTCTATCTGAGCCATCCAGGCCTCGCCCTTTTCGGTCTTGGCTTCAAAATAGACGGTATCCTCGGTCATCCATGTCACCACATCCCCTTCGGGAGCGGCGGCATCAATGCCAAAGGTGGTGCAGAAGCAGGTTTCGATCGGGCGGGTACAAGCCATCGACACGATGGTGGCATGGGCACGGCGCTCGGCATAATAGCTGTCGACCGGCTCGTTTAAGAAGACACGGTCCAGCACCTCGATGCTCTTAACGTCGCAGGCACGCACGCCAAAAACGGTGAAGTCCTCGCTTGCCTTGCGAATATCCATGATCTCAATGGTCTTCCCCTCGGTCTTAAACTTGACCAGATCCTGCGTCTGCGGAAAGAAGAAATCCTTGGCCGAGCGCACGGTATTGGTAGCCTCGGAAAGGTTCATTCCCTCTTTCCATTCGGTATAGACGGCGCCGTTTTCGGTGTCAACGGGCAGATACACGGTACCGACAGCAGCCAGCACCTGACTAAGGTCGCTCTTGGCACATTTACGCATTGTCGCCACCTCTTCCTACCGCATCGCACGGCTCAACATCATTCAGGGTGTAATCGACCAGCGGCGCACGGCTGCCGACCTCTTCACCCGCCTGATACTCGCCATAGAAGGTATTGATATCTTTGATAAATTTGCGATTGAGCAAATGCAAGGGGATGTTCTGCGGGCATACGCGCGAACACTCACCGCAGTCGGTACAACGACCGGCCACATGGAAGGCGCGAATGATATGGAACATCTTTTCCTCAAAACTGTCGGCAGGCGCTTTGTTCTCGACGCCCGAATTGGGATTGCCGAAGACACATTTCTCGCAGGTGCAGGCCGGACAAATATCGCGGCAGGCATTGCAGCGGATGCAACGGGACAGTTCTCCCTGCCAGAAGGCATAGCGCTCATCGGCCGTCATGGCTTCCAGCTCGGCTACCTGATCAAATCGCTTGGAATCCAACAGGTCACCCTGCTCACCCAACAGCTCATCATAGGCCACCGCCTTCTTGCTCTTGCAGTTGACACAACGCTCGGCCAATACGTCGGAAACGTTCAGCGTCTTGGTCCCGTCATAGAGGGTTTCAACCGTTACGTCCGTCTCGCTGTTGACCGAGAGGATACCCTCGCCGACCGCATCTTTGACCTTATTGATATCCATCATGCCGTTACAGGGAATGGCAACGACATATACCTTCTCACGGTCAAAGCGATGCTCGGTGAGCAGTTGATTGAAGGAATAGGTATCGCAAGGTTTGAGAAAAACGAGGATTTTTCCCTCTTTTTCGGTTTCTTTTACTAAATATTTGGAGAAATTGGCGCCGCAAAAATCGTTAAAAACGAAGTTTTCCAAGGCAGCCGCATCGGCGAAGACCGCCGGAGTCACGTCATAGTCGAACTCGCCCTTCTTCCAGCCCAGCACACGATTGACGGTGCCGTCAGACAGAAGTTGCGTTGCTTTTTCGACCAGTTGATCACGCGTTATCGTTTGCATCGTAGATCCTCCAGTCTTTTATTCTCACCCAAAGCGGTGACTTGTTTGGCAAAATCCTCCATCGTGGCCGCAAACTTGGCACCTTCGGCCGCCGAGACCCATTCCAGACGGGTGCGCTCTTTTTCAATACCCAAAAATTCCAGCATCGAGAAGAGCAACGCCATGCGACGGCGGGTATAGTAATTGCCCGATGTATAATGGCAGTCACCGGGGTGACAACCGCATATGATGACCCCGTCGGCGCCGCGCTGGAAGGCACGTAGCACGAAGGTGGGGTTAACACGGCAGGAGCAGGGCACACGAATGATCTTGACCTCAGCCGGATAGTTCAGACGATTGTTGCCCGCCAGGTCAGCG
>CALBKB010000233.1 GCA_937892635.1 uncultured Clostridia bacterium | reverse complement strand
CAGGTTACCATCGCAACCAATATGGCAGGTCGTGGTACCGATATTAAACTGCCCAAGGAGGTCATCGAGTCCGGCGGTTTGGCGATTATTGGTACCGAGCGCCACGAGTCGCGTCGTGTCGATCGACAGTTGCGTGGTCGTGCAGGACGTCAGGGCGACCCGGGTTCGTCGCAGTTCTTTGTGTCGATGGAGGACGATCTGATGCGTCTGTTCGGCTCGGAGCGTATTGCGTCGATGATGGACCGTATGGGCGTTCAGGAGGGCGAGGTTATTCAGGCTTCGATGATGTCGAAGGCTATCGAGCGCGCTCAGAAGAAGGTCGAGGAGAACAACTTCGGTATCCGTAAGCGACTGTTGGAGTATGACGATGTTATGAACTCGCAGCGTGAGGTTATCTACACTCGTCGTCGCCACGCGCTGTATGGTGAGCGTATCGACATTGACCTGAATAATATTATGGTCGATTTTGCTCAGGCATTTGTCGAGGAGAATAATGGTGTCGATTTCGAGGACTTTGGCGTTGAGTTGATCCGCCAGGTTGCAATCCGTCCTACGTTTGATGAGAATACCTACCAATCGGTTAAGCCGGCAGAGCTGGTTGAACTGATTGTCAAGGATTTGCAGGAGGCATATTCGCGCCGTGCGAAGACTATTGCAGATGTGGTTGGTCCCGTTATGGAGCGTGTCTATGAGGACCGCAAGGATATGATGGACTCGTCGATCTATGTGCCCATCACAGACGGTACGTTGGGTTACAATGTTGCGGTCAATATCCAGCGCTGCAAGGATACGAATTGTGCCGAGATCTTCCGTATGTTTACCAAGATGGTGATGTTCACCACGATCGATGATAATTGGCGTGAGCATCTGCGCGAGATGGACGATCTGCGACAGAGCGTTCAGAATGCAACTTACGAGCAGAAAGACCCGTTGATGATCTATAAATTTGAGTCGTTCGAGTTGTTCAGCAAGATGTTGGCTAAGATCAACCGCGAGGTGCTGTCGATTCTGAACAAGGCGTTTGTTCCCGTTCGTGAGAATAATGCGCAACCGCGTCAGCAGCACCGTCCTAAGGTCGATGTCAATAAGTTGCAGGCATCGCGTATGCAGGCAGCTGCGCAGGCTGTCCCGGAATTTTACCGCGCCCCGAAGGACAGCGGTTTCATCCTGACCGGTAAAGGTAACATGTATTTCATCCGCAAAAGGCGGCGCATGCTTTCGGAACTCATGCGCAATTCCCGGATTTTGTCCACCTGTTCCCGGGGAACCTGCCTTTTGAGGATCACCATGGCCTGGCCCCGGCTTGCCATCCGGGCCGCCACGGTTTCTTCATCCGCCTGAATGACGGGCGAAAGCACAGCCGCCGCAGTCTTTGGATCATCCACCAATTGCGGATTGACGGACACAATATACGCCGTTGTGGACTGGCAAAGCACATCGCCGTTGCGATCCACAATGGACCCGCGCCGGGCCGTAACCACGCCTTCTCTTGTCCATTGGCGTACGCCCCGGGCCGTCAGCGCATTTCCCTGAAATAGGGTTAAGCTGCCAATCCGCACACCGACCAGAAAAAAGCAAAGTGTGAGGATTGACAGCGTGATAGCAATTCGTTTTCGGATCTGTAAGTCTGCACGCAC
>CALBKB010000232.1 GCA_937892635.1 uncultured Clostridia bacterium | reverse complement strand
CATCGCTTATAAGGTCAATGAGCAGGATCCGGATGCGCCGCTGTCCTATTCGCATCTGATTCCCTTCCCGGCCAATCTGGCTAAGTTTATGATCAAATACGACGCCCTATCGGGTCGGTACTATTCCATCGCCTGCCGTCTGCTCGAGGGGGTGGAATCGGCGCGTAATCTGCTCTCACTGATGGCGTCGAAGGATTTGAAAGAATGGGAACTGGTCACCGACTTGATCGATTGCTCGAAGGAAGACCCCAAGCTCATCGGTTTCCAGTATGTCGATTTCGAGATCGAGGGCGACGATATCATTTTCCTGTGCCGCACCGCCATGAACGGCGCGCACAGCTTCCACGATTCCAACTACTCAACCTTCCATCGCGTCGAAAATTTCAGAGCCCTGTAAGAAAAAGCGGAGTGAATTTCACTCCGCTTTTATTTATCTGCGAATTTATGTTTCCATTTGGGGGAGAATGTGGTATACTGTAAAAAAAGCGTGGAGGAAACTATGTTGTACGATCTTATTATTATCGGTGCCGGTCCGGCCGGATTGAGTGCCGGTATTTATGCCGGACGGGCAGGGCTCAAAACGCTTATGATCGAATCGCTCTTTCCCGGCGGTCAGGCGGCTACCACCTATGAGGTGGCCAATTACCCCGGCTTTGTCCATATCTCAGGTCCGGAACTGACCCAAAAAATGGCCGAGCAGGCCGAAGCATGCGGCGCTGAGATGGCCTACGACGAGATTACGCGCGTGGAGTTGGACAAGGATATCAAAAAGGTGTATGCCGGCGAGAGAGTGTATGAGGGGCGTAGCCTCATCATTGCCAGCGGTGCCAAAAAACGCACCCTTGATATTCCCGGCGAAGCCGAACTGCTTGGCAGTGGCGTGTCCTATTGTGCTACCTGTGACGGCGGCTTTTTTAAGGGTAAGCAGGTGGCTGTGGTAGGTGGCGGTAATACGGCGCTGGAAGATGCGCTGTATCTGGCCAATTTGTGTGATAAGGTCTATCTGGTGCATCGGCGTGACCGTTTCCGCGGCGTAGCCGCGCTCGAAGAGCAGGTGCGCGCCAAGGCCAATATTGAACTGGTCCTCTCCCATTCGCCCGTACGCATCGAGGGCAAGATGCAGGTTGAGGGGCTGACGGTGACCGATGGCGTTTCGGAAAAAACATTAGCCGTGTCGGGCGTCTTTATTGCCGTCGGTACCTTGCCCGCCACCGCTGCGGTTGCCGAACAGGTGCCCCTGCGCGAGGGCTATATTGATGCGGGCGAGGACTGTAAAACAGCCATTGACGGTGTCTTTGCCGCAGGCGACGTGCGTTACAGCCCCATCAAACAGATCGTCACCGCCTGCGCCGACGGTGCGGTAGCGGCCACGGCGGCCGTTGCCTATCTCGAAGAGCATACGGCATGAAAAAGATTTGGTCGATACTTTACACCCTCGTTGCTATGCTTCTTATTGTGGCGGTGCTCTATACGCTGGTCGAGGGGTTGATGTTTGACCGTGATTTCTTTGACGGGCAGTATCGTCAATACGGTCAGGCGCGGCGTATCGGCATGTCGCACGAGGATCTGATGAAGGCCACCGATAAACTCTTGCTGCATATGCAGGGAAAGAGTGAGGATATGATTGTCTACGCCACCGTCCGTGGCGTCGAACGTGAGGTTTTCAATGAGCAGGAGACGGTGCATATGCAGGACGTTAACGCGCTCATCCGTGGATTTTCACGGTTTCGATATATCGCCTTCGGGGTAGCGGCTGTTGCGGTGGGTGGCTTCTTCTTTATCTGCAAAAAAGAACGTTTGCGCCACGCAGCCAAGATATTGCTGTGTGCCTGCCTGTGTCTGGGTATCCTATTTGGCTTGCTCGGGCTGTGGGCGGCGGTCGACTTTACCTCTTTCTGGACGAGCTTCCACCAGTTGCTCTTTACCAACGATCTATGGCTGATGGATCCGCGTACCAGCATTATGATCAATATGTTTCCGGCACAATTTTTCTCGAATTTTATTATGACATTTTTAGGCCGTGCCGCATGGAGGATCGGGTTGCCGATGCTTGCCTGCGCAGCGGTTCTGATCACACGGTGCCGAGCGGCGTGAGTGTAAGGGGGGTAAGACGATGGAAAAGACCTATATTGCCATAGATCTCAAGTCGTTTTACGCCAGTGTGGAGTGTGTGGAGCGTGGGCTTGACCCGCTGACCACCAACCTCTTGGTGGCCGATGCGGCCAAGACCGAAAAGACCATCTGTCTGGCGGTGAGCCCCACGCTGAAAAGTTATGGCATTTCGGGGCGTGCCCGCCTGTTTGAAGCGGTGGAGCAGGTAAGGCGGGCCAATCAGGAACGTAAACGGGCCTTGGGTGGTGAGTTTACGGGATCGTCCTTTGATGATACCGAACTGAAAAAGAATCCGTCCTTGGCGGTGGATTATATTGCCGCTCCGCCCCGCATGGCCCTGTATCGGCAGTACAGTACCGAGATTGTGAAGATCTATTTTCAGCACGTATCGCCCGAGGACCTGTATGCTTACAGCATTGACGAGGTGTTTATTGACGCTACGGCCTATTTGCGTCGAAGCGGATTGACGGCGAGGGAGTTTGCCCGTAAGATCATTCAGGATGTTTTGAGGCAGACGGGCATTACCGCTACGGCGGGGATCGGCCCGAATATGTACTTGTGTAAGGTGGCCTTGGATATCACGGCTAAACATATTCCCAGCGACGAATACGGAGTGCGGATTGCCGAACTGGATGAAATGAGTTATCGGCGGCAGTTGTGGACGCACCCGAAACTGACCGATTTCTGGATGATCGGTCCCGGCATATCCGAGCGATTGAAGATGCTTGGCCTTTATACCATGGGGGATGTGGCCCGATGCTCGCTGACCGATGAGGAGAAACTCTATCGGGAATTTGGTAAAAACGCTCAGTATATTGTGGATCAGGCATGGGGCTGGGAACCGGTCACCATCGCCGATATTAAGGCCTATCGCCCCGAATCCACAAGCGTCAGTTCCGGTCAGG
>CALBKB010000231.1 GCA_937892635.1 uncultured Clostridia bacterium | reverse complement strand
CCATAACAACGTCGGAGTACATCTGGATGAAACGGCGATAGCAGTCATAAGCCCAACGGGCATTGCCCGACTGAGCAGCCATAGTCTCAACAACGTCCTCATTGAGGCCGAGGTTAAGAATGGTATCCATCATACCGGGCATCGAAGCACGGGCACCCGAACGGACGGAAACGAGAAGCGGATTCTCTTTATCACCAAACTTCTTGCCGGTGATGCCTTCCATCTTGTCGATGTACTCCATGATCTGGGCCTGGATGTCATCATTGATCTTTCTGCCATCCTCATAATACTGAGTGCAGGCTTCGGTGGATACGGTGAAACCCTGAGGAACGGGAAGACCGATCTTGGTCATCTCGGCCAGGTTTGCACCCTTGCCTCCGAGCAGCTCACGCATCGAAGCATCGCCCTCAGAGAACAGGTAAACATACTTGTGACTCATTTCGTCAAAACCTCCTGGTTATTTTATGTAATTTTACACTCCAGGAGATTTTATCACAATCCGTGTTTTTTTTCAAGAGATTTCTCTAAATTTCACGCAAGTTTTAATAAACGTGAATTTTTGAAAAAAATCATGATTTTCTTGCAAATAAGCCTTGCAAAATTCTCCGCTTTCATGGATAATAGATATAGAGTTTATTATGAGGGAGTTTGCTATGATGTCTTTGTCACAATCTGCAATTCCCGGATCTGCACCTGCATTTCCGGACTGACTTGTTCAATCCCGGAAATGTTTTTTTGTGTTATTTTATTCACAGATAGAGAACACGGAGGAAGAAAAAAATGATCACACACGGTAAGAACATCAAGATCTTTGCCGCCAACTCCTCGCCCAAGCTGGCCCATGCCGTTGCTGAAGAGCTCGGCCTGCCGCTCGGCCGCAGCGAGGTCAAGCAGTTTTCGGACGGCGAAATTTCTGTTTCCATCGGTGAAACGGTGCGTGGCAGCGATGTCTTCATCATTCAGTCGACCAGCAATCCGGTCAACGACAATATTATGGAGATGCTCATTATGATGGATGCCTTCAAGCGCGCATCCGCCGGCCGCATCACGGCCGTTATCCCCTATTTCGGCTATGCCCGTCAGGACCGCAAGGCCAAGTCCCGCGACCCCATCTCGGCCAAACTGGTGGCTGACCTGATCGCCGCCGCCGGCGCTGACCGTGTGCTGACCATGGACCTGCACGCTCCTCAGATTCAGGGCTTCTTCAACATCCCTGTGGATCATCTGGTTGGCGCTCCCTTGCTGGCCTCTTACTTTGTGGATCGTTTCCGTGAGAAACACGACGACCTGGTCGTCGTTTCGCCCGATCTGGGCTCGGTCACCCGCGCCCGTAACTTCGCAGCCAAACTGGATGCGCCTTTGGCTATCGTTGATAAGCGCCGTCCCAAGGCCAACGCCTGCGAGGTTATGAACATCATCGGTGATGTCAAGGATAAACGTCTGATCATTCTCGACGATATGGTCGATACCGGCGGCAGTCTGTGCAACGCCGCCAAAGCCCTGATCGAAGTCGGAGGCGCTAAGGAAGTTTCGGCCTGCGCCACCCACGCTGTTCTCTCAGGTCCGGCGATCGAGCGCTTGAAGGAAAGCCCCATCAAGGAGCTGGTCCTGCTCGATACCATTCAGCTGCCTGAGGAAAAGATGATCGATAAGATCCGCATCCTGCCCACCGCGCCCGTCTTCGCCAAAGCCATCGAGCGCATCTATGAGGATCGTCCCATTTCTACCCTGTTCAACTAAGGAGCAGATATGTTCAAAAAAGATCGCCCGGCCATTGACTATGTCATTGTCGGTCTGGGCAACTACGGAGAAAGATATAAAAACACACGTCATAACGTCGGGTTTATGGCCATAGACTATATGTGTGGCCAGCTTGGTTTGGACAAGAGCAAATCCCGCTGGTCGGGCAATGTGTGGAACACGTCGGTCGACGGCAAGCGTGTCCTTTTGGTCAAGCCCCACACCTTTATGAACCGCAGCGGCGATTGCGTAGCCAAGATCGCTTCTTATTTCAAGATCTCGCCTGAGCACGTCATTGTCATTTATGACGATACGGCGCTTGATACCGGTCGCATGCGCATCCGCGCCAAAGGAACTGACGGTGGTCATAACGGCATTAAGAGCATCATTCATGCTCTGGCCTCGTATGATATTCCCCGTATCCGCGTCGGCATCACCAAGCCCTCCGGTCAGTTTGTCCTGGCCGATTGGGTGTTGGGCGATTTCCGCACCACTGAGCGCAAAAAGATCGATGCGGCCATGCCGGATGTTTTTGATGCTGTGCGCCTGATGCTCGCCGGAAAAATTGCCGAGGCTATGAATAAATACAATACCGCACCGGCTTCACAGGAAGCATGATCCACGGGCGCAGCTTCATGCTGCGCCCTGTTTATTATCAGATATGGACTATATTTCTAAACACCTGCTCAAAAATCCAAAAGCCCAAGAACTGCGCCAAGCCGTACGCGGCGGGATGCTTCCCGCCTACGCCACCGGACTTTGCGAAAGTTACAAGCTCTTTCTTACCCGGCTCCTCTCCGAGGATCGCCGGGTCATGCTCGTGCTGCCCGACCGCGGCGAAGCCGAGCGACTGTACGATCTGTTCTCGGTGCTCATGCCCACCGCCGACTTGTTAACGGTGCCGGCACGGGAATATGTCTTCTATAATTTTGAAAATATCTCGCACACGCAGGAACACGCCCGCATCGGCGCTCTCGATCGGCTCCTGCACGGCGAGTATCGTTTGGCTCTCGTCCCCGTTGACGCGCTGCTTTCCCTGACTCCCGCCCCCGACGCCTTACTGCAACGTTGCAAAACCATCACCCGCGGCGGCACGGCCGAACCGGATGCCGTTGTGCGGTTTTTGGTACAGGGCGGATATACCCACAGCGAACTGACCGAACACCCCGGTCAATTTTCTCGCCGCGGCGGCATCGTGGAGTTCTTCTCGCCCGGTGCGCCCTATCCGGTGCGCTTCGAACTCTTCGGTGACGAGATCGACTCTCTCTCCTATTACGATCCCAAAACCCAACGTCGGGTTGAGGAGATCGACACCGCCCGCATCCTGCCCGTTTCCGAGGTCTCCCTTACTCCCGCCATCAAACAAGAAATTGAGCGGCGGATGCGGGAAAAACTGGCTAAACTGGAACAGGGCGACGAGGAAGATGCCCTGATCAACGCCCGCCACGACCTGGAAACGTTGCAAGCTGATACCTTTAAAGGACTCGACCGTTTTCTGCCTCTCATTCATCCTGCCGGCCCTACCTTGCTCGACTATGATCGGCAGGCGTTATGCCTTTGCTACGACCTGCCAAAACTGCGCGACGCGATGGACAGCTTCGTCTTCCGCACCTCGCAGGACCTGACCGCGCTGGCCGAACGCGGCGCCGCCGTACTCAGCCGCGCCTGCTACAATGAACCAGCCGTCGTAATCGGTAAAATGGAAGAGCAAGGTCTGGTGCTGATGGAGGATTTCCTTCGTCAGGAAAACGGCATCACCTTCCATTTAGTGCAAGGCTATCACGTGACGTCACTGAGCGCGCCGTCGAGCGAGCAGGCGCTGTGTGAAGAGACTTCCTTCTATTTGCAAAGCGGAGATTTGGCCATCTTTGCCGGCTCAGCCGCACGTGCCACCTATCTGCCCACCCTCTTTTCCGAAAATAACATCCCTTGCGCCCTGTTGCGCGAGGATGCCGATATTCCTCAAGGTGCCGCCGCCATTCTCGGTGTCGGCTTCCCCGGTGGCTTCTATGACCGTGACGCTAAATTTGCCATTATTGGCAGCGCCCGCATCTCGGGGCAAAAGAAAAAACGGCACAGCCGTTATAAGCCCGGCAGCGCCATCCACGATTTTTCCGATATCAAGATCGGCGACTACGTCGTTCACGAAAACTACGGCATTGGCGTATATGACGGCGTGCATCAGGTAACGACGCAGGGCATCACCCGCGAATTTATCCGCATCCGCTATGCCGGCACCGATACTCTTTTTATTCCCTGCGGACAGTTTGATCTGATCTCCAAATACGTAGGCGCCAGCGATGAGGTCAAGGTAAAACTCAATAAGCTCGGTACGGGTGAATGGGCCAAAGCCAAGTCCCGCGTTAAAGCCAACGTTAAAGACCTGGCACGGGGACTTATTGCCCTGTACAGTGCCCGACAGAACACCCGCGGTCACGCCTTCTCGCCCGACAACGACTGGCAACGCCAATTCGAAAGTTCCTTCGAGTTTGAGGAAACGGAAGACCAGGCGCTGTGCACCGCCGAGATCAAGGCTGATATGGAAAAGCCCGCGCCCATGGATCGTCTGCTGTGCGGCGATGTGGGATTCGGCAAGACCGAGGTCGCCTTACGCGCCGCCTTTAAAGCGGTACTCGACAATAAGCAGGTTGCCATGCTCACCCCCACCACTCTGCTCGCCTGGCAACACTACAACACGATGTTGCGCCGCTTTGAGGGCTTCCCCGTTACCATTGAGCTGCTCTCGCGGTTTCGCTCCCCTCAGCAGCAAGCCGCCATCCTGCGCCGCCTGCGTCGGGGCGAGATTGATATTGTGGTCGGCACCCACCGCATCCTACAAAAGGATGTCACCTTTAAGGATCTGGGGCTGCTGATCGTTGACGAAGAACAGCGCTTCGGCGTCACCCACAAGGAAAACTTGAAGGAGATGACCAAGCAGGTCGACGTACTGACGCTGTCGGCCACCCCCATCCCCCGCACGCTGAATATGGCGCTCTCGGGCATTCGTGATATGTCGGTCATCGAAACGCCGCCCAACGACCGCCACCCCATCTCCACCTATGTCTGTGAATATGACACGGCGCTGATCATGGACGCGCTGCGTCGTGAACTCTCACGCGGCGGCCAATGCTATTACCTGCATAACCGCGTTGAAACCATTTATAAAACGGCAAACCTCATCCAACAAGCCATTCCCGACGCCATCGTCGAGGTGGCGCACGGTCAGATGGCCAAAGAGGAATTGGGCGAGATCTGGGATCGCATGACCGAAGGCAAGATCGACGTGCTGGTCTGCACCACCATCATCGAAACGGGTGTGGACGTACCCAACGCCAATACACTGATCATTGAAAATGCCGACTGTCTGGGGCTGGCGCAGTTGCATCAGATACGCGGTCGCGTCGGACGCAGTTACAAGCATGCCTATGCCTATTTCACCTATCGGCAAGGGCGCACCCTCACCGAAGATGGGCGCAAGCGTCTGGATGCCATTCGTGAATATACCGAGTTTGGCTCGGGCTTCAAGATCGCTATGCGCGATTTGCAAATCCGCGGCGCGGGCAATCTTTTGGGCGCGCAACAACACGGGCATATGGACTGTGTCGGCTATGATATGTATATGCAGTTGCTGGGTCAAGCCATCAACGAGGAACGCGGCATCGAAACCAAAGCCAAGCTCAGCGAATGTCTGATCGACCTAAAAGTATCGGCCTTTATTCCCGAGGATTACATCGACTCCTCGCTGGCACGCGTTGATCTGTATAAGAAGATCGCCGCCATTGAAAATGAACAAGACGTATCGGATATCGTCGATGAGCTTATTGAACGCTTCGGTGATCCGCCGCGCGAGGTGCTGGCGCTGATGGATGTTTCGCTCATCCGTGCCCAATGCAGCGCCTGCGGCGTAACCGAACTGACCGAAAAGAACAAGATGCTCATTATCAAGTTTGCTAAATTTGATATGAAAAAGATCGCCGATGTCATCTCGGCCATGAAAGGCAATATGTTCTTCTCGGCGGGCACCGACCCCTATCTGTCTTGCCGCATAACCGGCTATGTATTAGACACCGCCATTGAAGTTTGTCAAAAATTAACGGAGGTATATTCCCATGCAGACTGTGAGTAAATTAGGGTTTGGCATGATGCGCCTACCCATGATCGGCGAGGAGATTGACCCGATTAAAACCCAAGAGATGGTAGACGCCTATATAGCGGGCGGCGGTAATTATTTTGATACGTCCATTGCCTATAACGACGGCAAATCGGAACGCATTATTTATGAAACGGTAGTAAAAAAATACCCGCGCGACTCCTTCTATATCGCCGCCAAACTGCCCGCCTGGCTCGGGCCCAAAACGGCCGAAGAGGCCAAGGCCATGTTCGACGCTTCATTGGATAACCTTAAATGCGGTTATTTTGATTTCTACTTGCTTCACAACCTGGGCGGCATCCGTACCCAGTTGTTTGAGGATTGGGGCATCTGGGAGTATCTCAAAGAGAAGAAGGAACAGGGGCTCATCCGTCACCTGGGCTTTTCCATTCATGATAGCGCCGATGCCCTTGACGAGGTACTGACCCGACATCCCGAGGCCGAATTTGTCCAGCTGCAGATTAACTATCTTGACTGGGAAGACAAGGCCATTCAATCCCGCCAATGCTACGAGGTGGCACGCAAACACAATAAGCCCATTATCATCATGGAGCCGGTCAAGGGTGGCTCGTTGGCTAATTTCCCCGCCCCTGCCGCCGACTTCCTCACCACGCTCGATCCCGACGCGTCTCTCTCTTCGTGGGCCATTCGTTTTGCCGCCGATTTGCCTGGTGTGATGACCGTGCTCAGCGGCATGTCCACCCTCGAACAGGTGCAGGACAATCTCCGCACCATGCAGCAGGATGGTCTGACCGATGAACAACGCTCTGCCCTGTTCGAGGCCGCCGCCGCGCTGCGCGCTACGCCCCGCATCGACTGCACCAACTGCCGCTACTGCGTTAAGGGTTGCCCCAAGGATATCCCCATCCCCGGCATCTTCTCCTGTCTGAACACCCTAACAGTCTACAACAACGTCATCGGTGCGCGCCGCTCCTACAACTTTGCCATCGAGCAGCACGGCAAGGCAAGCGACTGCATAGCCTGCGGCCAATGCGAAGCCGCCTGCCCGCAGCATCTGTCCATCATCGAATTGTTACAACAGGCAACCCAACAACTGCAATAAAAAAAGAGAGCCGAAAGGCTCTCTTTTTTATTGAATATCTTTGATATCGTAGGGGGTCGACTGGTAAACAAAATAGTTAAGCCAGTTGATAAACAGCAGACTGCCGTGGCCGCGCCAGCGCACGATCGGCTCATGGCCGGGGTCGTCGTTGGGATAATAGTTCTCAGGCACCGCCGTACCCAAACCGGCCGCCGTATCGCGCTGATACTCGGCGTCAAGGGTAAGCGGATCATATTCGGAATGGCCCATGACGAAGAACTGTCGCCCGCCTTTTTTGCCTACGATGTGCACACCGGCCTTTTCGGACGAGGCCAAAATTTTAAGATCCTGCACCATCTCGATATCCTCGCGTTTGACATAGGTGTAACGAGAATGGGGCGCATAAAAGACATCGTCAAACCCACGCATAAGCATGGAACGCGGCGCGTCAACGGTATGGGGATAAACGCCGAACAGCTTTTTATCCATGATATGTTTATCAATCCCGTAATGGTGATACAGGCCCGCCTGCGCGCCCCAGCAGATATGCATGGTCGAATGGACGTTGGTGATGCTCCAATCCATGATCGTTTGGAGTTCCTCCCAGTAGTCCACCTCTTCAAAGGGCACCAGCTCAACCGGTGCGCCGGTGATGATCATGCCGTCAAACTTCTGGTCCTTGATCTCGTCAAAGGTCTTGTAGAAGGCCAGCAGATGCTCCTGCGCCGTGTTGTGGGATTCGTGGGTTGCCATATGAATGAGGGTCAACTCGATCTGCAAGGGCGTATTGCCCAGGATGCGGCAGATTTGGGTCTCGGTCTCAATCTTTTTTGGCATCAAGTTGAGCAGAACAATTTTCAGCGGGCGAATATCTTGGGTGATGGCCCGCGTTTCGGTCATGGTGAAAATGTTTTCGTTAGCCAGCGTCTGCACCGCCGGCAGATCGTTGGGAATCTTAATGGGCATCGGTTACACCTGCGCGAGCGCCTGCTCGATATCGGCGATCAAATCCTCCGCATCCTCAATGCCGCAGGACAAGCGCACCAGATCGGGGCCAACGCCACAGGCCACCAATTCCTCATCGGATAACTGACGATGGGTCGCCGTTGCCGGATGCAGACAGCAAGAGCGGGCATCAGCCACGTGAGTTTCGATGGCGATCATCTTCAAATGTCCCATAAACGCCTTGGCCACTTCACGGCCGCCCTTGACACCGAAGGATACTACGCCGCAGGTACCGTTGGGCAGATATTTTTGGGTAAGCGCATAGTCGGGTGAACTTTCCAGTCCCGGATAATTAACCCAGGAAATCTTCTCATGCCCTTCGAGGAACTTGGCCACCGCCAAACCGTTATCACAATGCTGCTTCATGCGCACGTGCAGGCTTTCCAAACCAAGATTGAGCAAAAAGGCGCTCATAGGAGCAGCAGTAACGCCCAGATCGCGCATCAGCTGTGCCGTTGCCTTGGTAATATACGCCCCTTCCAGGCCAAAACGCTCGGTATAGGTCACGCCGTGATAGCTGTCGTCGGGGGTGCAGAGTCCGGGGAACTTGTCGGGATACTTGGTCCAGTCGAACTTGCCGCTGTCCACGATGCAGCCGCCCACGGCAGCGCCGTGACCGTCCATATACTTGGTGGTGGAGTGGGTGACGATGTCGGCGCCCCACTCAAAGGGACGGCAGTTGACGGGGGTGGCAAAGGTGTTGTCGACGATCAGCGGCACGCCGTGGGCGTGGGCGGCACCCGCAAACTTCTCAATGTCCAGCACGGTCAGCGCGGGGTTGGCGATGGTCTCGCCGAACACCGCCTTGGTGTTGGGACGGAAGGCGGCGTTCAGCTCGTCTTCCGTGCAGTCGGGGTCAATGAA
>CALBKB010000230.1 GCA_937892635.1 uncultured Clostridia bacterium | reverse complement strand
ATGTGGTTTATATAAATGAATTTTTGCCCATTAATTTATATAATTATCGTATTTGTCATGAAAGTATAGCCAGCAGTATGGATAATCTGCACAGACAGATGGTTCTGCGGAAGAGTATTGATATGTTGGACCAGCTACATATGCATGATGCGTTAACGGGATTGTACAATCGGTATGCATGGATTCGCTTTAGTGAAGATTATACAGATAAGGATGCGTACGGTGTTGCGTTCCTGGATATGGATGGTTTGAAGAAAATCAACGATGCGTATGGACATGATGCCGGAAATGTTGCGCTTAAGATTACTGCGGAAGCCATCAAGAAAGCTGTTCATGAAAATGATTTGGTGACCAGATGCGGCGGTGATGAATTCCAGGTATTGTCAACCAGTATTGATATTAATTTCTGGGAGAACTTGCAGAAAGTAATCAATGATGAAATTGACCGGCTGCGTCACAGCGCCACCGCCGCCCTGAAAGAGCGCAGCGATGTGATTATTGTGGCGTCGGTTTCCTGCATCTATACGCTGGGCGACCCCGACGATTACACCGGCATGGTCATTTCGCTGCGCCGCGGCATGGAGATGGAGCGGGACGCCTTGCTTCGTCGTTTGGTCGAAACCCAATACGAACGCAACGACCTTGATTTTCAGCGCAATCGTTTCCGCGTGCGAGGGGATATTGTGGAGATCTTTCCGGCCTACGCGGGGGCTGACTGTATCCGCGTTGAGTTTTTTGGCGATGAGATTGACCGCATCACCCAGATCAACGCCCTGACGGGAGAGGTGATCGGGGATCTGTCGCACGTGGCCATCTACCCTGCCTCTCACTATGTGGTATCGCCTGACAAGATGGAGGCGGCGTTGGTTGAGATCGAGCGGGAGATGGAAGAACGGGTCAAATATTTTACCGAGCAGGGCAAGCTCATCGAGGCCCAGCGCATCCAGCAACGCACCCGCTATGATATGGAGATGATGCGCGAGGTGGGCTTCTGCTCAGGCATTGAGAACTATTCCCGCGTCATCTCGGGACGTCCACCCGGCTCAACACCCTACACCCTGTTGGATTATTTTCCCGATGATTTTCTGTTGTTCGTCGACGAATCACACGTGACGCTGCCGCAGGTGCGCGGTATGTTCGGCGGCGACCGTTCGCGCAAGGAATCTCTGATCAATTACGGATTTCGCCTGCCGTCGGCGCTCGACAACCGCCCTCTTAATTTTGACGAGTTTCAAGATAAAATTCATCAGGCGATCTACGTATCGGCCACGCCCGGTGAGTATGAAAACGTGCATATGCAAAACATGGCCGAACAGATCATCCGTCCCACCGGACTGCTGGATCCGGTGGTGGAAGTGCGCCCGACGATGGGGCAGATCGACGATCTTCTCTCCGAAATTCGCCAGCGCATCGAGCGTGAACGGCGGGTTCTGGTCACGACACTGACCAAGAAAATGGCTGAGGATCTAACCGAGTATCTGTCCGATGCCGGCATCAAAGTGCGTTATATGCACCACGACGTGGACACCATTGAGCGCATGCATATCATCCGTGATCTGCGCCGCGGCGTCTTTGATGTGCTGGTCGGCATCAACCTGCTGCGGGAAGGATTAGACCTGCCCGAGGTGGAGTTGGTGGCCATTCTCGATGCCGACAAGGAAGGCTTCCTCCGTTCGGAAACATCACTTATCCAGACTATAGGCAGAGCCGCAAGAAATGCGGAAGGCACGGTAATAATGTATGCCGATAACGTTACACCCTCAATGGAAAAAGCAATAACAGAAACCAACCGACGCCGTGAAAAACAGATGAAATACAATGAAGAACACGGAATAACTCCCAAAACCATTGTCAAGGATGTTCACGAAATCATTGAAATTTCAGCAAAGAACGACGAAGAAAAATCAATTTCAAAGATGAGCAGAAAAGAACGGGAAGAAATGATTGTCAGACTTACTGCAGAAATGAAAGCTGCCGCAAAAATTCTTGAATTTGAGCACGCTGCATATCTTCGTGACAAAATTGAAAAACTCAGAAGAGGTAAATAATAAATGGCAATAAAAAACCTTACGGTTAAAGGTGCAAAAGAGCATAACCTAAAAAACGTTGACATAACAATTCCCAGAGATAAACTCGTTGTTTTTACGGGTCTTTCAGGCTCGGGAAAATCTTCACTTGCCTTCGACACAATTTATGCCGAGGGTCAGCGCCGCTATGTTGAATCGCTTTCGTCATATGCAAGACAGTTTCTCGGTCAGATGGAAAAGCCGAATGTTGAAAGCATTGAGGGTCTTTCCCCCGCTATTTCCATTGACCAGAAAACAACTTCAAAAAATCCCCGCTCAACCGTCGGCACGGTAACTGAAATATATGACTATCTGCGTCTGCTTTATGCGAGAATAGGCATTCCACACTGTCCCGTATGCGGCAGAGAAATTGCAAAGCAGACGGTTGATGACATAACAAACGACCTGCTTTCTCTCGAAGAAGGAAGCAAAATTCAGATAATGGCGCCAATTGCAAGAGGCAAAAAAGGCGAATTCGTCAAAGAAATTGAAAGCATCCGCAAGGGTGGGTATGCAAGAATCAGAATAGACGGATTTGTTTATGACTTATCTGAAGAAATAAAGCTTGAAAAGAATATCAAACACAACATAGAAGTTGTTGTTGACCGACTTGTAATTAAAGAGGACATCCGCTCACGTTTGGCTGACAGCATTGAAACTGCTTCGAAACTGACAAACGGACTTATAATTATAAATATTCCCGATAAAGAGGACATTTTATTTTCTCAGAGCTATGCTTGTCCCGACCACGGCGCTTGCATTGACGAGCTAAGCCCCCGTATGTTTTCCTTTAATGCACCTTATGGAGCATGTCCAA
>CALBKB010000229.1 GCA_937892635.1 uncultured Clostridia bacterium | reverse complement strand
AATGGGGAAAATAACGCCGACAGTCTCGCCGCCGAGCTTGTTCTTCACATCGGCAGCAATGGCCTGAACGCTTGCGTAGTTGCCCTGCGCACGGGCGACGATAGATTCGGTAATGGAGATGACGTCGCGGTCACGCATGGCAAACCCCTCGCTCGCGGCGGCGGCCAGCACGCTATCGGCTACGATGGCGGCCAAATCGTCACCCTCGCGAATGATGGGGCAGCGAATGCCGCGCGAAACGGTACCTACTCTTCTTATGTTTTCTTCCATACGGTTCCCTCAATTTCATTGGAAAATATGTGTTATCTAATAACAATTTATTATACATCATAGTTTTTCCGCTTGCAAGGCTTTATTCGCAGTCCGTCCAATTTTTTTTGCCACCGCCCGCTCGACAAACTATTCACAAAACGTTTGCAAAATTTTTCCTTCCCTATACTATAATAAGCGTAGAAAGGAAGATGCACATGCTCGAACTTAACAACATTAAAAAAACCTATGCGGCCGGCGATCATCCCGTGCACGCCCTCAAAGGCATCTCGCTGACCTTCCGCAAAAACGAATTCGTTTCCATCCTCGGCCCGTCCGGTTGCGGCAAAACCACCATGCTCAACATCATCGGCGGTCTTGACGGCTACACCGACGGCGACCTGATCATCGACGGTGTCTCCACCAAAGCCTATAAAGACCGCGACTGGGACACCTACCGCAACCACTCCATCGGCTTTGTTTTTCAATCCTATAACCTCATCCCCCACCAGACGGTACTCAAAAACGTCGAGCTGGCACTGACCCTCTCGGGTGTCAAGGCCCACGAGCGCCGCGCCCGCGCCAAACAGGCCCTCGAAGCGGTGGGGCTGGGCGATCAGCTCAAAAAGAAGCCGGGCGAAATGTCGGGCGGACAGATGCAACGCGTCGCCATCGCCCGTGCCCTGGTCAACGACCCCGATATCATCCTCGCCGACGAGCCGACCGGCGCCCTCGACACCAAAACCAGCGTGCAGGTCATGGAGATCCTCAAGGAGATCGCCAAGGAAAAGCTGGTTATTATGGTCACCCACAACCCCGAACTGGCACAAACCTATTCCACCCGCATCATTCGCATGCTCGACGGCGTCATCACCGACGACTCGATGCCCTTCGAGGCGCCGCCTGCCGATAAGCCCGCGCCGCGCCGCAAAACCAAAAAGCCGTCCATGTCCTTCTGGACCTCCTTCGGCCTGTCGCTGACCAATCTCTTCACCAAAAAGGGTCGTACCCTGCTCACCAGCTTCGCCGGCAGCATCGGCATCATCGGCATCGCTCTCATCTTTGCCGTCTCTCAGGGCATGACCACCTATATCAATGTCCTGCAAGAGGACACCCTCTCCTCCTATCCGCTGACCATTGAGGCCACCACCGTCGATCTGAGCACCCTGATGGAAACCTTTATGGGCGCCGCCGACGCGGTGCAGGATCACGATAAGGACGCCATCTATTCTCAGGCCGTCCTCTTCGAGATGATCAACGCCCTTAACACGATGGAGGCCACCGAAAACGACCTCAAATCCTTCAAAGCCTTCATCGACCAAGAACTGCAAAATCCCGACGGTTCGCTCAGTCAAGCCCTCTCGGGCGTGCAATACACCTATGACCCCGAACTGCTCGTCTATACCAAGAACGCCGACGGCACCATCATCCGTTCGGACACCCAGCAGCTGCTTTCCGACGCCCTGTATGAAAACTTCGGCATGGATATCACCAATATGATGAGCTTCGGCGCCGATACCGGCATGATGAGCGATTCGATGATGGCCCTCAATCCCGCCATGAGCTCCACCATTCTGTGGACCCAAATGCTCTCGGCCAAGGACGGCGACCTCATCAACCCCCTGCTTAAATCCCAATACGACGTCGTCTACGGCAGCTGGCCCAGCGCCTATAACGAAATCGTGCTGGTGCTCGACGAAAATAACGAACTCGACGACCTCACCCTCTACGCCTTGGGTCTGAAAACCAAAGAGGAGATCGACGACGTCTTCGACGCCGTGCTCAACAAGGGCGAAATCAACACCCAACCGCAATCGTGGTCCTACGAACAGATCCATCAGATGGATTTTCGCGTCATTCTGGGCGCCGACTGCTACACCAAGGACGAGGCTACGGGTGTGTATACCGACCTGCGCCAAACCGACGCCGGTTTGCGCTATCTCTACGATAACGCTCTCACCCTCAAGGTTTCGGGCATCCTGCGCCCCAGCCCCGACGCCACCTCAACCATGCTCGGCGGCTCCATCGGCTACACCAAGGCGCTGACCGAATATATCATCCAGCAATCCAAAGACTCCCCCGCCGTGTCGGCCCAGTTGAACGACCCCCACACCGATATCCTCACCGGTCTGCCCTTTAACGAGAACACCGGCAAGCTCGACGACGACGCCAAGGAAGAAGCCCTGCGCGCCCACCTCGATAGTCTGGATACCCGGGGCAAGGCGCAGGCCTACGTCGCCATGATGAGCCTGCCCTCGCCGGAGCAGCTCGACAGCGCCGTCACCCAAACCCTTTCTGCCATGGACCGCGCCCAGCGCGAGGAAATGCTCACCCAAGCCCTTGCCGCCCAAATGGGTATGAGCGAAAATGAGATTGTTTCCTATATTGAAAAGATGTCGGACGAAGACCTCGAAGAGCTCATGCGTGAGATGATCGGGGCCAAGGTACGCCTTGACATGTCGGCGCAGGTGCAGGCGCAGATGGCCAATATCCCCGAGCCCCTGCTGGCCGCCCAGCTCGACGCCGCCCTGCCCGGCTACACCACCGAGCAATGCGCGCGTTATTACGATGAAATCTTAGAATTTTCCGAGTCCTCGCTGGAAGAGAATCTCATCACCCTGGGTCACGTCGACCTCGATTCACCGGCCGGCGTCAACCTCTACGCCTCCTCCTTTGAAAATAAGGACGTCATCGAAGAGGTCATCGCCCGCTACAATGCCGACCGTGAAGAGCTCGAGCAGGTACACTATACCGACTATGTGGGCATCATGATGAGCTCGATTACCACCATCATTCAGGCCATCACCTATATCCTCATTGCCTTCGTGGCCATCTCCCTGATCGTGTCTTCCATCATGATCGGCGTTATTACCCTCATCTCGGTGCAGGAGCGCACCAAGGAGATCGGCATCCTGCGCGCCATCGGCGCTTCCAAGAGAAACGTGTCAAGCATGTTTAACGCCGAAACGCTTATCATCGGCTTTGCCTCGGGCTTGGTCGGCGTCGGGCTGACCTATCTGCTGTGTCTGCCCATCAACGCCATCATCCAGTCCCTCACCGGTATACCCAACCTGCGCGCCATCCTCCCCGTCGAGGTGGCCGTCCTGCTGGTTGTCATCAGCATGGCGCTGACCCTGCTGGCCGGTATCATCCCCTCCCGCAGCGCCGCCCGCAAGGACCCCGTCGTGGCCTTGAGAACCGAATAATAAAAAGGAGCAAGCATCACGCTTGCTCCTTCTTTTTGAAAAAGGGGATCATAATCAACAAGAGAATAACGCCCAGTAAGGGGAAAAGGGCGGTCGTCAGCATACCGGCCTTCATGCCGATCTGCTCGGCGCTCAGCCCCAGCGTCTGACCCAGCCGTGCCGCCCAGGGCGCCACCGACACGGTGTCAATCACCACGCCCATCAACTGCGGCGCCACCGAGGCGCCCAAATCACCGCCCACAGCCATCAGCGCAAAGGCGGTCACCCCCACGTCGGGGAACTGTTCTTCCATCAGAATCAGGTTGCCCGGCCAGAGCATGGCGGTAAACAGCCCCGTCATCGCGCAGGCCGCCAGCACCGCCCCCGTATGGGTCGAAAGCCCCGCCACCAGATAGCAGACCGTCGCACCACCCATGCCGATAAGCAAAACGGGCAGGATGCGCTTGCCGTACTTGGCATAGACCACCCGCGTCACGGCGAGCAATACGGCAAAAACGGCCATGCCCAAAAGATCGCCCGTCGCCTTATCCACGCCCAAGGCCCGCTCGGCAAAGCCCGACGCCCAGCTGGACATGGTGCACTCGGCACAGCTGCCGAAAAAGATGCAGGCCACGCACAAGGCCATGCCCCACACCTGCCGCCTGTTGCGGCGCCGCCCGCCCAAGGGTGGACGAGTCGACAGTTCCGGCATGGGCGACACCAAAAAGAGCACCGCCGGCACCAGCGGCAGCGCCGCCAGCATCAGCGTCAGCACCATCCATCTCTCGCTCCCGAACGCCTGTAAAAACAGCGTGCTGACCACGACCACCGTCAACACCCCAAAGCCGTAAAGGGAATGGAGCAGGCTCATATCCCGTTGCGGTCGCTCGGACGGAATGGCGGCCACGATCGGGCTGAGCAACACTTCCGATAACCCGGCCGCCACCGAAAAAATCACCGTGCCGATCAGCAGCCAGACGTAGGCCTGCTGCGGAAACAGCGTCGGCCCCAGCGCGTAGACGACAAACCCAAAGGTCGTGACAAGGGGCATCGTTTTCCCCAACCACTTGACGGGAAACCACCGCGCAAACAAGGTGAACAGCAAATCCACCCCCATCTGGGTCACAAAGTTGACCAACACCAGCGTCCCCAACAGCGTATAGGAAATACCGTACTGCTCCCGCAACGGCACAAAAAGCACCGGCGGCAAACTAAATGCCACCGCCATGGTAAAGCAGGCCAAAAAACAGGCCGTTTTGGTGCGCTTATACTCCATCCTTTTCCTCTTCCTTGCTCATAATATCCGCATTGTACCACGCCCCATGAAAAAAAGCAAGCACACGGCTTGCTTTTAATTTAAGAATTATTCTTATTTTCGCAACGTACGCCACTCGTCGGCCTTGGCCTTGCTGATGCGCTTGATATTTTCCTGCGGATAGGGTGAATCGGGGCCGCCGTTGACGTACAGGAAGAGCTTGCCGTCGGGCGTCTGATATAAACTCTCCTCAAACCCACGGGGATCGCCGAAGGCACCCTCGACGTATTGGTACAACCGAGCCGACTGCTCGGTGTTATATTCGACCGAACCGATTATCTTTTTCATTCTTGTTTTCTCCTTTGTTTGTTTTCACTCTTAGTATACCACAAATTTTAGAAAGAAAAAGTCTTTTTTTGTCATAAGCAAAAGAAAATCGTAACGCCTTGCGCACTTCGACAAAAATGAGTATAATATAGGAAAGTATCGGATAAGGCGGTAGAGCATGTTTAATTTTTTTGTTGACCCATCTGCCCAAACGGGCGATCGGTTCTGCATCAGCGGTGCCGACTACAATCACATCCGCAACGTTCTGCGCATGCAGGCGGGCGACACCTTTCTGGTCAGTTGCGCCGGGTTTAGCCATCTGTGCCGCCTGGAAGGCTTCGAAGGCGATACCGCCATGGCCCTCATGATCGAGCAGCAGTATCAGGACGCCGAACTGCCCGTACGCTTTACCCTCTTTCAGGGTCTGCCCAAGGGCGATAAACTCGAATGGATCATTCAGAAAACGGTGGAGCTGGGCATTGCCGCCATCGTTCCCACCGAAATGAACCGTTGCGTGGTCAAGATCGATCCGAAAAAGAAGGCCGCCAAGCAGAGCCGCTGGCAGGCCATCGCCGAAAGCGCCGCCAAGCAGAGCAAGCGCAGCGTCATTCCCGCCGTCTCGGAGCCCCTGTCCTATCGGCAGGCGTTGGCACAGGCCGCCGAGTTGGATCTGCTGCTGGTCGCCTACGAAAACGAACGGGGCATGCTTGCCACCCGCGAAGCCCTCGCTCACATACAAAAAGGCATGTCGGTCGGCATCCTCATCGGTCCCGAAGGCGGCTTCGACCAAGCCGAGATCGAGCAAGCCAAAGCCGTGGGCGCGCGCATCATCTCGCTGGGTCAGCGCATCCTGCGCGCCGAAACAGCCGCTGTCACCGCCGTAGGTCTGGGCATGCTCCATGTGGAGATGAACCTATGAAGCCGTTACCGTCCGCCTTCGTCGATCGCATGAAAACCCTGCTCGGCCCTCAAGCGTTTGAAGCCTTCCTCGCCAGCTTTGACCAGCCGCCGCAGCGTGCCTTTCGCGTCAACACCGATAAAATTGATACGGCCGCCTTTGCCGCCGTCAACCCCTTTTCCTGCTCCCCCATTCCCTACGTGGAAAACGGCTATTACCTCAATCAAAACAAGATCGGGCTCCATCCCTTCCACCACGCCGGTATGATCTATCTGCAAGACCCCGGCGCCATGGCCGCGGCCGAGTGCCTCACGGTCAATCCCGATTGGTGGGTGCTCGATCTGTGCGCCGCCCCCGGCGGTAAATCGAGTCAGATCAAAAACAAACTCGGCAAAAACGGCCTGCTCGTCGCCAATGAAATTATCCCTTCCCGCTGCAAAATCCTCACCGGCAACGTCGAGCGTCTGGGCCTAACCCGCACCGCCACCACCTGCCTCGACCCGGCTCGTCTGGCTGCCCTCTTCCCCCAAACCTTTGATCTGGTCGTGGTCGATGCCCCCTGCTCGGGCGAGGGCATGTTCCGCAAAGACGAGGCCGCCATCGACGAATGGAGCCCCGAAAACGTAAAAATGTGTGCCGAAAGGCAGAAAGAAATACTTGCAAACGTGGCAAAATGCGTGGCGCATGGCGGAAAATTGATCTATTCCACCTGCACCTTCTCCCTTGAAGAAAACGAAATGAACGTAGCCTGGTTTCTCGATAATTTCAGCGATTTCAAGCTGGTAAATGTCACACAGGAGCTGAAAGAATTCACCTCCGACGGCATCAATTTTGAGGGCTGTACCTACGATATGACCAAAACTCGACGCTTCTACCCCCATATTTCAAAGGGCGAAGGACAGTTTATTGCCGTTCTTGCCCGCGCAGACGGAGTGAGCGAGGAAACACCCACAAAAAAGGACAAAAAGAAAAGGCAGATCACGGAAAAGCTCTCTCGTGAGGACACAGAGCTTATTGCCGAGGCGAAACACTTCCTTGAGGAAAACCTCGTAAAGGATTTTGAGGGTGGAGTAAGCTATAGCTTGATCGCGTTAAACGGCAAAGCCTATCTTAAGCCCGATATCGCTCTCCCACCCTACGGTGTGTTTGCGGCGGGAGTTTGCGTGGGCGAGATAGTGGGCAAAAGATTCGTTCCTCATCATCAGCTCTTCTCGGCATATGGCGGAGATTTTAAAAGAAAGGTCATTTTGAAGCAGAGCGATCCCGAAGCCTACGACTATATCAAAGGCATGGAGATATCCGTATCCCACAAGGAAGAATTTGAAAAGCAGCCCGACGGCTGGGCTGCGGTGCTTGTGGATAACTGCCCCCTGGGTGGAGGAAAAATAAGCGGCGGAGTCTGTAAGAATCATTATCCTAAGGGATTGAGAAATCAACAATAAATATTCAATATTTTGGAGGAATTATGGCAAACGATATGATAAAGGGAGCGTATTTTCATCACGTTGCGCTCAGAACCACCGACCTTGAAAAATCCCTTGCGTTTTATAAGGGACTGGGAATGAAAGAGATCGTCCGTTGGGGCGATGGAGAGCTTGAGATAGTAATGCTTGATATCGGCGACGGCGGCAGATTTGAGCTCTTCGCAAACAGAGGAGTTGACTACCCCGCTGAGGGCAGATGGCAGCATTTCGCTATCGGTGTCGATGACGTAGACGCGGCTTATGAGCGGGCTCTCTCTCTTGGAGCAAAGCCCCATACACCGCCCAAGACGGTTCCCCTGAACGATGCCAAGCCGGCCCCCATCGCTATTCATATAGCTTTTGTGGAAGGCCCCGACGGCGAGCAGGTCGAGTTTTTTAAGCAAGTATAAGAATAAAACGGCACGGATTTTCCGTGCCGTTTTGTCATCGTACGGTAGTATAAGGATACACGTATCCCGAAACCGATGTCAGTGGATATACGGTGCACCCTATGTCAATGACCGTTCCGGGATTGATCACACAGGAAGCCCCGATTTTCACGTCATCACATATTACAGCTCCTAAATGTGTTCTTCCGGAAAGACATATCTCCTCAGGCATATCATAGGCGATGCTTGCGAAATCCAGTCTGGTATCAGGAGCCATACTTCCTATTCCAAGGACGGCACCATAGCCAAGAACCGACGAAGAAAGCTGATTGTGCCCGCAAAGCTTTGATTTATCAAACATTATGCTGTGTTTGACCGATGTCATTTCTCCAACCGTCGCGAAAGATCCGATCACGGAGTTTGCTACGTAGGAAAGATGGCTGATCTTTGCCCCTCCGCAAATAATCGCGGGAGCCTCAATTTTAGCCGTGGGGGCGAGATAGGCACTTATGTGGACCCATACGTTTTCCGCGATTTCGTCATATTCATCATGTGACAGCTCGTTTCCGTGTGTTTTAATGTAGTTTGATAAATGGGGAATGGCTGCCCACGGGTGATTTCTGTCTGTGAAGATGCCTCTTGCCACGGTCCTTGAAACATCAAGGGATGGACGGGTTTTCTCGTTTTCTCTGATAAACAGATTGGTTTTCTTAAAGCTTGAGCTTTCGGACATGATAGATCCTTTCTTGTGGTTTTATGTATTGTTTGGCGCGTAGCGGTGTGTATAATCGCATTTTGTAAATATTTTATATTTTAATGTGAATGCACGACTTTGTTCTTGACAAGACAGTATTAATGTGATATAATAAAATTGATATATAATAGCCAAGCGAATGTATTTGGCTATATTGGAGGTGAATTTTATGAAGAAATTGTCGATAATCGTTGGATTGATTATTACTACCGTTGCGCTTTCTGTAACTTTGGTCGCTTGCGGCGGAAACAACGATAAAAATGACGGCGCGAATAATGGAGGAAGCAAAGATAATTCCGTTGCTTCGGGCGATAACGGCGAAACCTTTTCGGAATGGCATGAAACCGATGAGATTCTTCTCCCCGAAGTACCTTGATAAAATGTCGTTAGTATAGTTAATTACTATTGATTGTTATTGAAAAGTGATTTAGAAAGGGTTTATACATAATAATGAAAAGAATAGCAGTAATTTTAGCCATAGTATTGTCTATGTCGGTTTTGGTTGCTTCATTTACGTCTTGTGAATGGGGAAAGGATCCGGTTGAATCTTCGGAAGAAAGTACTACTGATGTAATAACAACTGAAAAGATCGATTCTGAAAACGACACAACCGAGCCCGAGGTTACCACAACTGAGCCTGAGGTTACCACAACCGAGCCCGAGGTTACCACAACCGAGCCCGAGGTTA
>CALBKB010000228.1 GCA_937892635.1 uncultured Clostridia bacterium | reverse complement strand
GTCGCATAATACCGTCGGCTGTAACGGGGTCGAGGTTGCCCGTTGGCTCATCGGCCAAAATAACCTTAGGACGGCTGACCAGCGCCCGAGCAATGCAAACGCGCTGTTTTTGCCCGCCCGAAAGTTGCGAAGGGCGATGCCGCAGACGGTCGGAGAGCCCAACCTGTTCAAGCGCCTGCTTAGCCATCTCTACCCGTTTGTGTTTGCGCAAACCGCCATACACGAGGGGCATGACCACATTTTCCAAGGCGGTGAGTGAGCCGTCAAGATGGAAGCCTTGGAAGATGAAGCCGATGACCTTATTACGGTAATGAGAGAGTTGACGGTCGGTGTAATGAAGAATGTTCTGACCCTGAAAATAGTAATTGCCTTTATCCGGCCGATCCAAGGCGCCTATCATATTCATCAGCGTGCTTTTGCCGCTGCCCGACACGCCCAAGATGGCAACAAACTCGCCCTGCCCGATCGAGAGCGAGATATCGTCGAGGGCGCAAACGCCGGTATCCTGCTCACCGTAAATTTTACTGACGTGTTCTAAACGAATAAAATCATCCATGCTCTTTCACCTCTTCTTTATCTTATCCATAAAAAAATGAGGAAACCGAAGTTTCCTCACTTTTTATCAGCGACGGCAGCAGTCGTTTTTGTCTTTTTTATCTTCTTTGGGCTTGCAGCCACAACCGCCATCGTAGATGCGGGGCGGAGCAAACTGGTCGACCGGGAAGGCAATCTTGCGGAAGTAGTGGCAGGGTTCCTCCTCGGACGGACCCGAGCACTCCTTCTCGGGCACATAGAAGTCGTAGCTGGGTACCAGCATTTGCGACTCGCGCTCTAAGCGAATGACCGAGAATAGACCCAGCGTGACATACAGGCGATTGCCGTTGCGATCATCGACCAGTTCCCCGTCAAAGCAGCGGCAGATGCCGTCTGAGAGGGCGGAGATATCGAAATCGCCGCAACCGCAACGCTCGTGCGCATTGACGACCTTACTGGCTAAGGGCATGGGGTCAACGGCCTCGACGACGGCATGCGGCAGGTCGGTACGCACGCGACCGTGGCGATCGTCGCGGCAGTTGCTGGAAAAGATTTTAGCACCGCCGCAGCTACCGTAGAGAATGACGCGTTTGTTATAGCAGCACAAACCTTCGATGGTTTGGGGATTGCCGCAGCCGTAAAAGGCGTCGAAACGGCACTTGAAGAAAAACTTGGCGTCGACGGCGTAGAAACCGTTGTTGAAGGGGACCTCTTCGACGTCGATATAGCAGCAAAGGATCTCACTGTCCCTTGCCCGTACACTGATGGCGCGATCGAGAATTGCCTGCGAGCAGGCGGTCGGATAGACGCGCAGGTCTTCCAAGCAATCCTTGTCGCGGCAGGAGTCATAGACCTGCTTAGCGCTGATGCAAACGGCATGTTTGGGCGTTTCGCACCCCGTCAGCGGTCCGGGTAAAACCTTATATTCAGCCATACTATTTGTGCCTCCCACATAAGTAATCTCACTATTAGTGTATGTGGCAGGTGCAAAAGTGTGCAAAAAACGCAGGGGTTTTCCCTGCGTTTTTCTTATATTTTACTTTTTACGTAGGCGATCTGTGCCTGAATGGACTCGATCGAGGTGCCGCCCTCGCTCACCCGTTTCTGGGCGCAGGCGGTCAGGTCGATGTCGGCATACAGATCCTGCTCAAATAATTCATGGAAGGACTGATAGTCCGACAACGGCAGTGTTTCGAGCGTTTGGCGCGTAGCGATACAATGGGCAACAATCTGACCTGAGATCTTATAGGCGCTGCGGAAAGGCAACCCTTTTTTGACCAGATAGTCGGCCAAATCGGTGGCGTTGATAAAGCCCTCGCCCGCCGCCTGTTTCATGCGGTCGGTGT
>CALBKB010000227.1 GCA_937892635.1 uncultured Clostridia bacterium | reverse complement strand
AACGGGCAGTTTGAGGCGGGGCGGTCGTTGGGCTTTAACTACGTGCAGACCATGATGCATATCATCATTCCGCAGGCCTTCAAAAACGTGTTGCCGACCTTGTGCAACGAGTTTATCGTATTGCTCAAAGAAACCTCGGTAGCCGGCTACGTCGGTGTTGTCGACCTGACCAAAGCGGGCGACATTATTCGAGGCCGTACCTTTTCGGCCTTTATGCCGCTGATTGCCGTGGCGCTGATCTATCTGGTGCTGGTCATTGTGCTTACGGCGCTGGTGCGGCGTCTGGAAAGGAGGCTTAACAAGAGTGAACGATAATATCATTACCGTTACGGGACTGAAAAAGCATTATAAGGGCGGACAGATCCGCGCGCTTGACGGGATTGATCTGAACATTGCTCGCGGCGAGGTGGTGGTTATCATCGGTCCGTCGGGCAGCGGTAAGAGCACCTTCCTGCGCTCGCTGAATTTGTTGGAGATGCCCACCGACGGTCAGATTTTGTTTGAGGGTGTGGATATTACCGACGTTAAGACCAACATCAATCAGCATCGTCAGAAGATGGGTATGGTATTCCAGCAGTTCAACCTTTTTCCGCACAAGACGGTGCTGCAAAACATGACCTTGGCGCCCACGAAATTGTTGAAGATGCCCAAGGCTCAGGCCGAGGAACGGGCCATGGCCTTATTGGAGCGGGTTGGCTTGGCTGACCGAGCCGACGCCTATCCCAGCCAGTTGTCGGGCGGACAGAAGCAGCGTATTGCCATTGTCCGTGCCCTGTGCATGGAGCCGGAGGTTATGCTTTTTGACGAGCCGACGTCGGCACTTGACCCGGAAATGGTCGGTGAGGTGTTAGAGGTTATGCGCGATCTGGCCAAGGAAGGCATGACCATGGCAGTGGTTACCCATGAAATGGGCTTTGCCCGCGAGGTGGGTACCAAGATTGTCTTCATGGACGAGGGCAAAATTCTTGAACAGGGCACGCCCGAGGAGATCTTCGGGAACCCCCAATCGGAACGACTTCAAACGTTTTTGGCCAAAGTATTATAAAAAAATCTCTCCCCCATCGGGGAGAGATTTTTACTTACTGTAATTTAAATTGTTCATTATACAAGTTGGCATATAGCCCATTGTGTTGCATGAGCTGATCGTGTCTGCCCTGCTCCAAGATGTGGCCTTGGTCGATAACGGCGATGGTGTCGGCGTTTTTGATGGTGGAGAGGCGGTGGGCGACCACGAGAGTGGTGCGGCCTTGGCACAGCTCGTCGAGGGCGCGCTGGATGAGGGTTTCGGTAGCGTTGTCCAGAGCGCTGGTGGCCTCGTCGAGAATGAGAATGGGCGGGTTTTTGAGGAAGACGCGGGCGATGCACAGCCGCTGCTTTTGTCCGCCTGACAAGCGCACGCCGCGTTCGCCGATGATGGTGTCGTAGCCCTGTTCCAGGGACATGATATAGTCGTGGATATGGGCGCGCTTGGCGGCTTGGATGACCTCGTCTTCGGTGGCATCGAGGCGGCCGTAGAGAATGTTGTCGCGCACCGAGGCGTTAAAGAGGTAAATATCCTGAGCCACGATGCCGATATGGCGGCGCAAGGATTGGCGGGTAAAGGAGCGGATATCGCGGCCGTCGATGCGGATCTGCCCATGAGACACGTCATAAAAATGGGGGATGAGATGACAGAAAATACTCTCTCAATGGTAATTTCTTCCGTGAGTTTAGAATTAGGAAAAGTGATTGTCAAAAACAATATG
>CALBKB010000226.1 GCA_937892635.1 uncultured Clostridia bacterium | reverse complement strand
CGGCACGATCTGATCATCGTTACCCGAATAAATATCCAGATCACAAGCCGCCGCCACCTGAGCGATCTGCGAAATGTTCCCGCTGGCCTCTTTAATTCCCACGATATTGGGATGCTTAGCCAACTCGGCCACCGTGGCAGGAAGCATGTTGCAACCGGTACGGCTGGGCACGTTATACAAAATACAGGGCTTGGTCGAAGCGTCGGCAATGGCGGTAAAGGAGGCAATCAACCCCTTTTGCGTAGCCTTGTTATAATAGGGTGTCACCACCAGCATGGCATCCGCCCCCACCTGACAGGCATACTCGGTCAGCTCAATGGCATAGGCAATATCATTCGAGCCGGTACCGGCAATCACGGGCACTCGCCCCGCCACCTTTTCCACGCAAAAACGAATGGTCTCTTTGTGCTCGGCATCGGTCAGCGTCGAGCCCTCACCGGTCGTGCCGGCAACAACAATGGCATCAATGCCTTCTTCGATCTGCCAATCAATCATAGCCCCAAAACGCTCATAATCCACCCCCGTCTGAGTCATCGGGGTGATGATAGCGGTGGCCGCTCCGGTAAATACGGTGTTTTTCATGTTATTTCTCCTTTGTATGCAGAAAGGCAGTCTCCGCGGAGACTGCCTAAACACAACAAAACTGTTGATCCGATAGCTCTCCGCATCTCTGCGACAACAGGGCGGATATTCTCCGAACTGCCAGCCGAGCGTTTTGCCAAAACACCCGCTTCGGCACCCTCACCTTTCTCCGGCGGCTTTGGCAGCCGTTGTGTCCGGTTACTCTTCTCAGGTGCACCTCTATCTGTTTTTTGTTATTGTAGCACGACAAAACTTTCTTGTCAATATTATTTCGTCATCTTTTCCTGCTTTACCTTATGATCGATTATATGCCGCGATGCCAGCTCCCGATGAATATCCTCCAACGAAATACCGTTTTCAATCATCAGTACCATCACGTGATAGGCCAAATCGGCAATCTCATAGATCGTTTCCTTCTTGTCGTTGTCCTTGGCCGCAATAATAACCTCGGTGCACTCCTCGCCCACCTTCTTGAGAATCTTATCCAACCCCTTCTCAAATAGATAGGTGGTGTAGGATCCCTCTTTTTTCTCGGTTTTGCGCCCCTCAATCAGCTTCATCAGCCCCTGTAAGGAAAACTCGTGAAGCTCCTCGCTCTCCCAAATCGGGTGTTCAAAGCAGGACTCGGTCCCCAAATGACAGGCCGGTCCGTCAGGCTCCACCACAACCGTCAGCGCGTCATAATCGCAGTCGGCGGTAATGGATACGATATGCTGATAGTTGCCGCTGGTCTCCCCTTTAAGCCATAACTCCTGCCGCGAACGGCTCCAAAAACAGGTCAAGCCCTTCTCCATCGAAAGCCGCAGGCTTTCCTCATTCATATAGGCCAAGGTCAATACCCGCTTGGTTACGGCATCCACCACAATGGCGGGAATCAATCCTTTTTCGTCAAATTTCAGTTTGCTGATATCGATCATTTTCTCAACCTTCTTGTTACAATGTTATGTTGCGCCATAGCCTCTTTGAGCTCACCGATGGCCACCTCACCAAAATGAAAAATAGAGGCCGCCAACCCCGCATCCACCTTAGGCAGGGCGTGAAACAGGGTAATAAAATCTTCGATCTTACCCGCACCGCCCGAAGCGATAACAGGCACCGAAACGGCATCACAAACGGCGGCCAGCATCTCCAAATCAAAGCCGCCCTTGACCCCGTCGGTATCAATGGAGTTGACTACGATCTCACCCGCGCCGTTATCCACGCCGCGCTTGATCCATTCGATGGCTTCTAATCCGGTGTTTTCCCGTCCGCCCTTGGCAAAGACCCGAAACACCCCGTCGACCCGCTTTACGTCAACCGACAGCACCACGCATTGGTCGCCGTAGCGCGCCGCCGCTTGACGGATCAGATCAGGGTTGCGGATGGCACCCGAATTAACGCTGACCTTATCGGCGCCGCATTTGAGTACACGGTCAAAATCCTCGACCGTATTGATACCGCCACCCACCGTCAGCGGAATAAAAACGCTCGATGCCGTTTGGCAAAGAATATCGGTAAAGAGTTTACGTCCTTCGGCCGAGGCGGTAATATCGTAAAATACCAATTCATCGGCACCGTTTTCGCTATAAAATTTGGCCAATTCCACAGGTGAGGATACGTCACTCAACCCTTGAAAGTTGACCCCCTTGACCACGCGCCCATCGCGCACGTCAAGACAGGGTATGATTCTCTTGGTGATCATGGATCGCTTTCTCCAAATCAATGGCTCCGGTATAGTAGGCCTTGCCGATGATGGCACCGTAAATATCCAAAGCCGCCAGTTTTTCTACGTCCTCCATCGAGGAAACGCCGCCCGACGCGATGATCTGCATAGAAAACCGCTCGGACAACTCTTGATATAGGGCATGGTTAGCGCCGCGCATAGCGCCGTCACGCGAAATATCGGTGCAAATCAAGGTGGAAACACCCCGCTTTTGCAAATTCGCGCAAAAAGCCAAGGCATCCAGCCCCGATGACTCGGTCCAGCCCTTAACGGCCACACAGCCATCCTTAATATCCACACCTACGGCAATTCGATGACCGTATTTGTTCAACGCGGCATCCAAAAAGGACGGATCTTGCACAGCAGCCGTACCAAGAATAACGCGGTCAATGCCCTTTGTCAAGTAGCGATCCACCACATCCATGCTGCGAATGCCGCCACCGACCTCACAAAACAGTCCCGTCGCCTCTTTAATGGCACAAACGGTTGCCAGATTGGGCGTTGTGCCGCTTTTGGCTCCTTCCAGATCCACTAAATGGATATGGGTCGCCCCCTTGGCGGCAAAATCGCCGGCCACCGCCACCGGATCGTCGTTGTAAACCGTCATTTGCGCATAATCGCCCTGAAAAAGACGCACCGCTTTGCCTTCAAACAGGTCTATGGCAGGAAATAGGGTCATCTCCAGTCCTCCTTCTCGCAAAAGGCGCGCAAAATATTCAACCCCACCTCACCGCTCTTTTCGGGGTGGAACTGACAACCCATCACGTTGCCCTTGGCCACCGCCGCCGTTAAGGGCGCGCCGTACTCGGCCGTGGCAATCACCGTATCTTGACAGTCGGCGTAATAGGAGTGAACGAAATAGACGGCATCTCCCTCTTGAATCTTTTCAAACAGCGGATGCTTCTCCCCTGCAAAATGAAGCCCGTTCCAACCAATATGCGGAATTTTAAGTCCTCCTCCGTCCGGAATCCTTACAATCTTACCCTTTAATAAATTAAGA
>CALBKB010000225.1 GCA_937892635.1 uncultured Clostridia bacterium | reverse complement strand
CACCTCCTCCACAATTATTTTTGCGACCTGACCGAATCTTTTGCCCCAACTCTGCACAACAAAATCTTGAAATACACAAAGTATTCCTGCGATTTCCAACGCGGAACCTGAAGAATAATCTTCTGCCATGCGGTCAAACCAAGATTGCGCTTCATTTTTACCTTAATAAAATCATCGCAAAAACCGATCAAGCCAAAGGCAACGGCCAGCAATAATGCCGCCAGCGCCTTAACATCGCCCGTGCTGTAATAGGTGTATCCGCACAGAAGGAACGCCACCACAATGCCGACGATAAAGAGCACGCCGCCCATGGTGGGAGTCCCCTGCTTACTCTTATGCCAAGAGGGACCTTCTTCCAAGATGCTTTGACCGAACTTCAGCTTGCGCAGCATAGGGATCACAAAGGGACCCAGCCCTGCCGTAATCACAAACGACACGATACCGGCTATGATCAAATTCCAAATATCCATTAGCCCTTCCACTCCTCTTTCAGTATCTCCAAAACTTGTTCGGTATGCAGACCGCGACTCCCTTTAAAGAGAATCGTATCCCCGACCTCGACAATATCCAATAAGATCCGTCCCGCTTGCGTGGCATCGTCTGCGGCATAGATACAATCTTCCTTCATGCCCGCAGCCTGCGCCGCTGAACGGTAGTAACGGGACTGCTCACCGTAGGTGATCAACCGATCACAGCCACCTGCCGCATAGCCACCCACCGTTTCGTGCATACGCTGCGAAAACTTACCCAATTCCAGCATGTCGGCAATGACAGCCACCCGCCGTCCTTTGGCATGGCTAAGGGTATCAAACGCAGCCTTCATCGAATCGGGGCTGGCATTATAACAGTCTTCAAAAACGGTCAATCCCTTATACTCATATATGTTCTGCCGCATATCCGCCTGCTCAAAATTCAGCAAAGCCTCTACGCTATCTGCCAAAGAAATACCGCTATATAACCCCACCGTAACGGCCGCCATGGCGTTAAGCACATTATGCCGCCCCACGGTGTTGATGCGCGCCCGACAGGTACCGACGGGCGTGACGGCATCAAATTCAGTCCAGCCGTCGCCGCGGTGAATGTTTTGGGCGCGATAGGAAGCATTGGGATTATCTATCGCAAAATAAACCGTTTTATGGTTGAGCTTTCCTTCCATGCTTGCCAACAATTCATCGTCGCCGTTAAGGATCATCACGCCGTTTTTAGCTAAACCGCGCTCGATCTCCAGTTTCGCGTAGAGGATATTGTGGCGAGAACCTAAATGCTCAATATGCGAAACGCCGATATTGGTAATAACCGCCAGATCGGGACGTCCCACCTTGGTCAGCGCGGCAATCTCACCCTTATGATTCATACCCATCTCAAAGACAGCCGCTTTATGTTCGGGCATCAATTCAAAAGCCATCAGGGGCATGCCCGAATCGCTGTTAAGATTGCCCCGCGTTTTGAGGGTGGGATAGGTGGAAGATAATACCGCGTAGAGAAACTCTTTGGTCGTCGTCTTGCCCACGCTTCCCGTCACGGCCACGCAATGAAAATCCATGCTTTTGCGATAGCCGCGTGCCGCGTCTTGCAAGGCTTTAAGTGAATGTTCCACCAAGATAACAGCGCAACCGTCAACCCGTATCTCTTTTTGAGAAATGACACAAGAAGCCCCTTGTTGGACGGCATTTTCGATATAATCGTGTCCGTCAACGCGCTCCCCGGGCAGCGCCACAAACAGGCTGCCGACCTGCACCTGACGCGAGTCAAGGCAAACGGAGGTGACAACCGCCTGCGCGTCACCGCACAACAACTGTCCACCACACCAGTCTGCAATTTGTCCCGCCGTTATCTGTTTCATCCTAATTCCCCTAACTGTTTTGGTTGAGTATCTCCTGTACCACTTGGCGTTCATCATAGGCCAACACCTGTTCGCCCACCCACTGATATCGTTCATGACCTTTACCGGCCAACAGCACAATATCCCCGGCTTTGGCCTCTTTGAGGGCAAATTCGGTGGCGGCGCGCCGATTTTCCAATACGGCAAAGGGTGTTGTGTACCCATTTAAACCTGACAAAATATCTTTAATGATGGAAAACGGATCTTCCTTTCGCGGATTATCCGAAGTAATAACAACGTAATCGGCCAAGTTGGCACACACGCTGAACATTTGCGCACGCTTGCCCTTATCGCGTTGCCCGCCTGCGCCAAATACCACGATCACCCGCCCCGTCTTAAAGCCGTTGATGGTGGAAAGCACGTTTTGGAGCCCGTCGGGGGTATGGGCATAATCTATTATAACACGAAATTCGGTTTTTGTATCTAACATTTCCATGCGACCGTCTACGCCGCCGAAATGGCTCAGCGCCTGCACCACGGTATCGGGCGCCACACCCAACTTGAGGGCTGCCACCGCAGCTGCCGCACTGTTATACGCCGAGAACAGACCGGGTACGCCAAAGGTAATGTCCATACCGCCTAAGCTATACGAAACGCCGTCGCCGTGACAGCAAAGCCCTTGAATGCGGTACTCCCCCTTCTCTTTCCCGTAAAAGCAAATCTCGTTGCCGACCTGCGCCATATAAGAAGCATACGCATCGTCGGCATTCATGACCGAACACCGTGAAGCGGCAAACAGTTTGCGTTTGGTCATGGCATAATGCTCCATAGTCAAATGGTAATCCAAATGATCGCGGGTGAGATTGGTAAAGATGCCACAGGCAAAATCAATGGGGGCTACGCGACTTTGGTCAAGAGAATGGGAGGAAACCTCCATCACAAAATCTTGACATCCGCTCTCAACCGCCCTCGCCATCGCCGGAAAGAGCAGTTCGGGAATGGGCGTGGTATAGCCGCCGCAGTTGTTGGTACCGATCAGTTGGCACCGTCTTCCTGCCTGCCTCAATATGTGCGCCAGCAATCCCGACACCGTAGTCTTACCATTGGTACCCGTCACGCCGATCACCCGCAATTTTTTCTGCGGATCGCCGTAAAAACGGGCCACGGCATAAGCCAAAAACTTTCGGGTGTCGTGACAGACGATATCCGCACCCTCCACATTTGCCACGCACCATGCGCCGCGTTGTCGCGCTTGGTCGATCAATGTCTGTGCCTGCTCCTTTTGCTTGCGATGGCACACATATAAACTTCCTTTGCCAACCTGACCGATGTCACCGGTGATCGAAAGAATCTCCCGATCCCGCCCGACAAGCGGCAAGTCGGCTGCTGCAAGAAGTTGT
>CALBKB010000224.1 GCA_937892635.1 uncultured Clostridia bacterium | reverse complement strand
CCTACCGCTTGGGCGGCCGGCACCTCGGTGTCGTTGAGCCGTTCGAGTGTAACGGTCGGTCAGGCGGTCACCGCCACCGTAACCTTTAGCGGCAATATGGCTGCCGTACAGTTTAAAGTCAATTACAGTGCTGCGGCTTTGCGCTATGAATCGTCTTCCTCGTCGGCAGATTTAACGGTCAATGCCACCAGCGGCGTAGTGTCGGCGGCAGTGGTAACGGCAAACACCGCCAACGCCCCTTCCATTACCTGCTCGTTCACCTTTACCGCCATCAACAGCGGTTCGGCTTCGGTTGCCGTGTCGGTTATCGACTGTCTGGATGAGGAAGGCAATCCCGTCTCCTGCTCCGATGGCTCGGCCTCGGTCACCGTCTTGGCCAATAGCTCTTCGTCGCGTCCCCAAAGCTCCACCCAAAGCTCCGTCCCGCCCGTTTCCAAGCCGCCGGTCGAGTTGGAGCCGATCGTAGTCACGGTCGACGGTAAGACTATGCACGTGATGCGTTCGCTCGCCGGCATTGAATTGCCGGAGGAGTTCGAGGCGGCCGAGGATGAATACGGCGGCGAGATCGTAGAGGTGGCGCGCGGCATCAATCAGGACATTCTGCTGATGTATCTGACCGATCCCGACGGACAAAACGGCACCTTTTATCGGTATGTGCGTAATGAAAATACCTTTTACCCCTTTCTGTGGCTGGTGGTCAACGCCTCCCGCTACACCATTGTTCCCACGCCGTCTACCATGACCATTCCCAATGGCTGGACGGCTACCACCATCACCAGAGGTGAGCAGAATATCCCGGCTTACAGCTCGGACGATCCTGCCTATAAGGGGTATTATCTGATCCTGGCTTCCAACACGGAGGGCGAAGTCAAGTTTTATCTGTACGATAGTCAGGACGGCACCATGCAGCGGTACGTTCAAGCGCAAGGGGACACCCCTGTGACCAATCCCGACGGCTCCTTCGGTGGCGATCCCAACGGGAATTTCTTTGAGCGTCTGCTGGCTGATCGCCCCATTTTCGTGGCTATGTGCGTGGCTTGGGCGTTGGTGATCTTGATTGCCGGCGCGTGGCTGGTCTTCCATTTTGCTCGTATCCATGCGCATGTGAGCGATGAAAAACGCAAGAAAAAGGAAGAAAAAATCACCAAAAAGCTGGAAAAACGAGCGAAAAAAGCGGCGAAAAAGAACCAGATCGCTCCGCCCATCACCGAAATCGGCAGTTTGGATGAGGAATTAACCCAAGAGGAGCCGGAAACGGTGGAAGAATCCCAAGAGTCCGAACAGGAAGAGCCGAAAGAAGAATAAGAATCAAATCCGCGGCGAGGTCATGCTTCGCCGCGACTTTTACGAGTGTGATTATGAAACAAGATCTTCTGTATCAGCTGCGCCAGGGGCAACCCCTCTCGACGCGCCAACAGACGGCGCTGATCGTCAAGCTGAGTCTGCCCGCCATTATGGCACAACTGTCCCATATTATCATGCAATATATCGACGCGTCGATGGTTGGCGTGCTGGGTGCCGATCGGTCGGCTGCCATTGGTTTGATTGCCTCGACCACCTGGCTCTTTAACGGGCTGTGCACCGCTGCCGCCACCGGTTTTACCGTGCAGGTGGCGCAGCGCATCGGCGCGGGCGAAGAGCGCCGCGCGCGAGATCTGATGCGATTGGGCTTATGGGTCATCGCGGGCATCGGGTTGCTTTTTGGCGGTATTGGTTGTGCCATTGCGCAACGGTTGCCGCTATGGCTGGGCGGACAGGGTGAAATGGTTACCGATGCCTTTTGGTATTTTTTGATTTATGCTCTTTCTCTGCCTATTGCACAGCTGGCCCATACGGCCGGCGGCATGCTTCAGGCCAGTGGCAATATGCGTCTGCCCAGCCTGCTGCACGTGCTTATGTGCGGTTTGGATATCGGCTTTAACTATCTGTTTATCTTTGTGTGGGATATGGGAGTTGCCGGCGCGGCATTGGGTACCGCCGCGGCACAGCTGGTTATCGCCCTGCCCATGTTCTATTTTCTGTTGGCTCGTTCGCCCATGCTGCATTTGCGGCGGGGGGAGCCGTTGAAGATCACCAAAGAGGATATCGACCAAGGCTGGCGGATTGCCTGGCCGGTGGCACTGCAACAGGCGGTAACCAACGGGGCCCAGATCGTATCCACTTCCATCGTGGCACCTTTGGGCAATATCGCTATTGCCGCCAACTCCTTTGCCATTACCGCTGAAAGCTTGGCCTATATGCCTGCCTTCGGTATCGCGTCGGCCGCCACCACCCTCATCGGCCAGAGCGTCGGTGCCCGCCGCTTGGATATGACCCGTCGTCTGGGTCGATTGACGGTGCTGTTGGGGACGGGGTTGATGGCGTTGGTGGGTGTTGTTCTGTATGCGGCGGCGCCGCTGATGATGGGGTTGCTTTCGCCTGATCCTCAGGTGGTGGCCTTGGGCGTGCAGGTGCTTCGCATTGAGGCCTTTGCCGAGCCGTTATACGGCGCATCCATTGTGGCTACCGGCGTCTTTCGCGGTGCAGGGGATACGGCCGTGCCCAGCCTCTTCAACTTTATCAGCATGTGGGCGGTGCGTTTGCCGCTGGCTGCCCTGTTAGCGCCGCAGATCGGGCTGCGCGGGGTGTGGTTGGCCATGGCTATTGAACTGACGGTGCGCGGTATTCTCTTTCTTGTGCGGCTGTTCGGTGGTCGCTGGCATAGGCGAATTATTGCTTGATTTTTGCCCAAACTATGGTATAATATTAACAAATTGTGACTAAGGAGATATCCATGAAGCTCAACTATAAACGCACCGTATTGGTGGGCTTAGCCTTTTTTGCCATCACCGCCTTTTGGCAGATGTATGATAATATCGTGCCCAAGATTCTGGAAAATACCTTTGGGATGGGAGAAACGGCTACCGGTATCATTATGGCTATGGATAATGTGCTGGCGCTGATTTTGCTTCCCGTGTTCGGCGCTGTATCGGACAAGGTGGGCAAACGAATGCCTTTTATCGTGATCGGCACAGTTTTGTCGGTGGGATTGACCATTGCCTTGGCCTTCCTCAATGCACCCGGACGGCTGATTCCTTTCCTGATCGTGCTGGGCAGCTTGCTGTTGTCGATGAG
>CALBKB010000223.1 GCA_937892635.1 uncultured Clostridia bacterium | reverse complement strand
CAGTTAGCCACTCATCCGGCACGGCAGGCACGCCGTGTCATCTTCTCCCGAGAAAGAGAATGGCCAATAAGAAAGCCCTGCTTTCTTTTATTAAATGGTTGAAAATGCTGGAAAATTGGAGTATAATATATGATTAGAAATGATGAAGGTGGTATCCTCATGGACAAGAAGACATTTTATATTACAACTCCCATCTATTATCCCTCGGACAAGCTGCATATCGGCCACTCCTATACCACGGTGGCGGCCGATGCCATGGCACGCTATAAGCGGGCGCGCGGCTACGACGTAATGTTCCTGACCGGCACCGATGAACACGGGCAGAAGATCCAGCGCAAAGCCGAAGCCAAGGGTGTGACGCCTCAGCAGTTTGTGGATGATATTGTGGCCTCCATCAAGGACCTGTGGAAGTTGCTCAACATCAGCAACGACCGCTTTATCCGCACGACCGACGAATATCACGTGGCCAGCATTCAGAAGATCTTTAAGAAGCTCTATGACAACGGCGATATTTATAAGGGCAGTTACGAAGGGCTCTACTGCGCCCCCTGCGAGTCCTTCTGGACGGAGACTCAGCTGGTCGACGGCAAGTGCCCCGACTGCGGCCGTCCCGTGGAAAAGGCCAAGGAAGAAGCCTATTTCTTCAAGCTTTCCAAATATCAGGATCGGTTGATCGAGTATTACGAGGCTCATCCCGATTTTGTACAGCCCGAATCTCGCCTCAATGAGATGGTAAACAATTTCATTAAGCCGGGTCTGGAAGATCTGTGCGTATCGCGCACCTCCTTCGACTGGGGTGTGCCGGTTGACTTTGATCCGGGTCACGTTGTCTACGTCTGGATCGACGCCCTTTCCAACTACATTACGGCGCTGGGCTACGGCAACGACAAGTATGACGATTACGACAAATATTGGCCCTGCGACGTGCATTTGGTGGGCAAAGAGATTATTCGTTTCCATACCATCATTTGGCCCGCCATGCTGATGGCGCTGGATCTGCCGCTGCCCAAGAAGGTATTCGGTCACGGCTGGCTGCTTTTGGAAGGCGGCAAGATGAGCAAGTCCTTCGGCAACGTGGTTGACCCCGTCATCTTGTGCGAACGCTACGGCGTGGACGCCATCCGTTATTTCCTGCTGCGCGAAATCCCCTTTGGTTCGGACGGCGTATATTCCAACGAAGCCCTGATCAACCGCATCAACTTCGACTTAGCCAACGATCTGGGCAATCTGCTTTCCCGCTCGGTAGCGATGGTCAACAAATATTTCGGCGGCACCCTGCCGACTGACCGTAAAGCCGACGAGCTTGACAATGAATTGTATGCCTTGGCAGCTTCTACGGTGGATAAGGTAGAGGAAAACATGGAGCAATTGCTCTTCTCCAACGCCCTGGCCGAAATTTGGAAGCTTATTTCCCGCACCAATAAATATATCGACGAGACCATGCCTTGGGTATTGGCCAAGGACGAAGCTAACAAGCCGCGTCTGGCTTCGGTGCTGTATAATCTGTGCGAGATGCTTCGCCTGTGCGGCGTCATGATCGCACCCTTTATGCCCGAAACGGCGCCGCGTATGTTTGAACAACTGGGCGTAACCGATGCCGCGCTGACCGAGTGGGATTCCTTGCGTCGCCCTGCTTCCCTGCCCGCCGCACTGACGGTACATCCGGGCACCGCCCTCTATCCGCGCATTGATGTGGCTAAGGAGTTGGAAAGCCTGGCGGCACTGACCCAGCAAAAAGAAGCAGAGCCGACTAACCTGGCCAATCTCATTGACATTGAAGATTTTGCCAAGGTCAATTTGGTAGCCGCTAAGATCTTAGCCTGCGAGCCGGTGCCCAAGAGCAAGAAGCTGCTGAAAATTCAGCTTGATTGCGGCGACAAGCGCCAAGTAGTATCGGGCATTGCCAAGTGGTACACCCCCGAGGATCTGGTCGGCAAGACTGTGGTTATCGTAGAAAACCTCAAGCCGGCTAAACTGTGCGGCGTGGAAAGCAACGGCATGATCTTGGCTTGCGATGCGGGCGAGGATGACGTGCGTGTACTCTTCCTCGACGGTGACATTGCGCCGGGTGCTAAGGTTCGCTGATATGTATTTTGATACCCATGCACACGTAGACGATGCTCGCTTTGATGAGGATCGCGCCAATATGCTTCAAAATTGCCGCGAAAAGGGCGTTTCGTTCATCATGAATATAAGCGCGCACCCCGAATCATCGCGCGCAGCAGTGGCCCTTTCGGAGCAATACGACGATATCTATGCCACCGTCGGTTTCCATCCCTGCGACACCTATGAGCGTACCGAAGCCGATTACACCGAACTGGAAGAATTGGCGGCGCACGCCAAGGTCAAGGCCATTGGTGAGATCGGGCTGGACTATCATTATGAGGACACCGACAAGGAGAAACAGCATATCGCCTTTCATCGACAAATGAAATTGGCTGAGAAATTGGGGCTACCGGTTGTGATCCACAGTCGCGAAGCGACACAGGACACCCTGGCGGTACTCAAAGAGTATCCACAGGTCAAGGGCGTCGTACATTCCTATTCAGGCAGTGTAGAAACGGCTAAGATTTTGCTGGATATGGGATATTATCTCTCCTTTAACGGTATTGTGACCTTTAAAAATGCACACAAAGCGCGTGAAGTATTGGCAACCTTACCCCACGATCGCGTTTTGATCGAAACGGATTGCCCCTATCTGGCGCCCGATCCGCATCGGGGCGAGCGCAACGATCCTTCTTTGGTGCCCTTTGTGGCGGCCAAGGTGGCCGAGATTTGGGGAATCACCCAAGAAGAGGTGGCCCGCATAACCCTTGAAAACGGAAAACGGTTTTATCGCATATAAAAAAGAGGCTTTGCATGCGCAAAGCCTCTTTTTTGATTAATATACTTGTTTGACATCGAGGGCATTGCCCTTAACAATACCGACTCCGCCCGAGGTGCCGATGCGGGTAGCGCCCGCGGCGGTGACCTTTTCGGCATCTTCTTTGGTGCGGACACCGCCCGAAGCTTTGATGCCCATATCGGGGCCGACAGCGCTGCGAATGAGGGCTACATCTTCAGGAGTGGCGCCGCCGGTGGAGAAGCCGGTGGACGTTTTTACAAACTGGGCGCCGCAAGCAACGCAGGCTTTGGAAACCTTAACCTTTTGTTAAGCGTACGATTCATTAGCATATTCCTTACGAAATGGAAAGTTTAATCAAATTTCATAAACACAAGGCCGGTAATGAGTTTGGGATAGAAGTAGGTGGCCTTCTGCGGCATCTTATCCCCTGCCTTAGCGACGTCCTTGATCTGATCGACGCGAGTCGCATTGAGGAAGAAGGCACATTCCTGCTTACCGTTCTTGACCAATGACAAGGCCTCGTCGATGGATCGGGTATAGGTGATCTTCGTTTGCTTGGCCAGATCCGCCTTGGTGATGCCGAAGACCTTGTTCAAAATCAACGTATGCAAAATTGTGACATCGAGATTACAGAAGGATTCGGACATATCAGCCAACAGTTCGCGCACCAGTTCGACGTCGTCGAAGGTGAGCCGATAGTAATAGTCCTTGCCGGTATAAAGAGCCATCGCATGGGAGTCCCAGCCGTCCTGCAAGTCCTTCTCGATGGCCGTCAGATCGTTGCGGCCTGAGATCTCGGCGGGAATACCGAAGGCTCTGCAGGCGCGGCAGATGACCTCCAGCTGCCGCCGGACATCAAAGTCCTCCTGGGGCAGAAAGAAGGTAAAATTCAGATTTCCCAGGTCGTGGTACACCGCGCCGCCGCCCGAAAGCCTTCTGGCCAGCTTGCCCCCGTCTTCCTCCAGAAGGGACACCCGACACTCTTTATAGGCGTTCTGATTGCGGCCGATAACCACCGT
>CALBKB010000222.1 GCA_937892635.1 uncultured Clostridia bacterium | reverse complement strand
CTTCGATTGGAGCGAAACCGAGAACAACAAACTTCTCTTTGAGATGACCGCCAAGTACGGCACGCCCTACTTCTCCAACTATATTAACTCGGATATGGAGCCCTCCGACGTGCGTTCGATGTGCTGCCGCCTGCGTCTGGACCTGCGTGAACTGCGCAAGAAATCCGGCGGCTTCTTCGGCAGCGGCGAGAGCACCGGTTCGGTCGGTGTTGTCACCATCAATATCCCCCGCATCGCCTATTTGGCTGAGGATAAGGACGACTTCTACCGTCAGCTCAATCGCATGATGGATATCGCCGCCCGCTCCTTGAAAGTTAAGCGCGATATCATCACCCGTCTGCTGGATGAAGGCCTGTATCCCTACACCAAGAGATATCTGGGCACCTTTAATAATCACTTCTCCACCATCGGTTTGATCGGTATGAACGAGGCCTGTCTCAACGCCAAGTGGATCCAAAAAGATCTCACTCATGAAAGCGCTCAGGAATTCACCAAAGAGGTCCTCAACCATATGCGCGAGCGCTTGAGCGACTATCAGGAGAAATACGGCGACTTGTATAACCTTGAAGCCACTCCTGCCGAGTCGACCACCTATCGTCTGGCCAAGCATGACGTGGCCCGCTACCCCGATATCATCACCGCCCCCGGCGAGACTCCCTATTACACCAACTCCTCTCACCTGCCCGTCGGCTACACCGAAGATATCTTCTCGGCCCTCGACATTCAGGATGAGTTGCAGACTCTCTACACCTCGGGCACCGTCTTCCACGCCTTCTTGGGCGAGAAGCTCCCCTCTTGGAAATCGGCCGCCAATCTGGTGCGCAAGATCGCCGAGAACTATAAATTGCCCTATTACACCCTGTCCCCCACCTATTCGGTGTGCAAGGACCATGGCTATCTGGCCGGCGAGCATTTCGCTTGCCCTGAGTGCGGCGGTCCCGCCGAGGTTTACTCCCGCATCACCGGCTATTACCGTCCCGTTCAGAACTGGAACGACGGCAAGACCGAGGAGTACAAACAGCGCAAACTCTACGATGTGGCCAACTCCAAGCTCGACCCCAACAAGCACCCTCAGCCGCAAGAGCAGGCAGAGGAAACCTGCGTAAGCGCGCAGGAGGACGGCAACTATCTGTTCACCACCAAGACCTGTCCCAACTGCCCCGTCGCCAAGGCCAACCTTGACCGCGCCGGCATCGCGTACACGGTGGTCGACGCCGAGGAAAATGCCGCGCTGAGCGATCAGTACGGTATCCGTCAGGCTCCCACCCTGGTCATCGTTAAGGACGGTCAGGTCGAAAAGGTGGCCGGCGTCTCGGCCATCCTCGCCAAAATCCGCTAACATCCGAAAAGACCGCCGAGAGGCGGTCTTTTTATCTAAAAATTCCAAAAATACCCCTTTTCTGCATTTACTTTTTGCCGCGTATCGGTTATACTGAGAAAAAAGACAAGGGAGGATCCCCCCATGAAACCCAATCTGTCCCGCCGCTGCGTCCATCTCGATTTTCATATGTCCCCCGAGATCCCCGGCATCGGCAAGCACTTTTCCAAGGAAAATTTCCAAACCGCTCTCAAAAAGGCAAAAGTAGAAAGCATAACTGTTTTTGCCAAGTGTCATAACGGCTATTGTTATTATCCGACCAAGGTCGGCAAGATGAACCCCAACCTGGATTTTGATCTGACCGGCGCTTGGATTGAAGCGGCGCATGAGATCGGCGTTAAGGCGCCGGTGTATATAACAGGCGGTTGGTGCGCGCTGGATGCCGACGAGCATCCCGAATGGCGTGTGGTCAAGAAGGACGGCAGTTACGGCACCATCAATTATGACATGACGGCCGGCCCTGCCAGCGCCAAGCCGGACACCAGCTGGATTCAGCTTTGTTTGAATGACGGACCTTATTGCGAGCATATCTATGCCATCACCGAGGAGGTTTGTCAGCGGTATAAAGACCTGGATGGACTGTTCTATGATATCATCGTTACCGGTCGCCCCTGCTATTGTGAGAATTGTGTCAAGGGCATGAAGGCGATGGGATATGATCCGGAAAAGGAAGCCGACGCATGGGCCTACTATGAGATCAAGCATAAGGACTTTATGCGCAAGTGCGGCGAGATTATGGAGAAGTATCATCCCAACGCATCCATCTTCTTCAATGCGGGTGGTGCCGAGATGAACAAGCCGCAGTATCATCAATTCCAGAGCCATTTTGAGATGGAAGACCTGCCTACTGCCTGGGGCGGTTACGACAAGATGCCCTTGCGCGCCAAGTATTTCGCCAAAACCGGCAAGTACTATCTGGGCATGACCGGCAAATTCCACCTCGTTTGGGGCGAATTCGGCACCTATAAGACAAAGGAAGCGCTCCGATATGAGGTTTGTGCCATGGCCATGCAGGGCGCCGGTTGCTCTTTCGGCGACCAATGCCACCCCGATGGCTCGATGGAGATGCAGACCTATGAAAACGTCGGCTATGCCTATGACTATTATGAGAAGATTGAGCCCTATTGCTTTGACGGGCAATCGGTAGCCAATCTGGGTCTGTATCCCGGCCCGTCCAACGAAGCCAACCTCGGCGTTGCCAACACGCTGGCTGAGTACCAGATCGATTATGATGTGGTCTACGGCGATAACTTTGAAGATTTTGATACCGTTATCCTGCCGGATTCGGTGGTATTGACCGATGAGGCGGCGGCAAAATTGCAAGCCTATGTCGCCAAGGGTGGCAAGGTGTTGGCCTTTGCCGATTCGATCGTTAAGGACGGTAACTTTATCCTCGATGTAGGCGCCGACTATGTTTGCGCCGCTGTGCACGATATGGACTACTTGCTTATGGAAGAGGGCGTCACCCCCGTGGTCGAACTGCCGACCGCGCCGCTGCTGTGCCAGTTGCCGGCTGCCGTTCTTGCTCTGACCGACGGCCGCGCGTTGGCCTATAAGCGCGAGCCCTATTTCTCTCGTACCTATGCCCATTACAGCGGTCACAAGAATACCCCGTATGATAACGATGATAAGGGTACGCCCGCTATTGTGCAAAAGGGCAACGTTGTCTACGTGGCTTCTCCCCTGCCCACCATCTATAAGCGTTTTGGCAGTCTGTTCCATAAGAGATATATGATGCAGGCTTTGCGTACCATCTATCAGTCGGAGCCGGTTCGTGTCAATCTGGGCGCTCAGGGCACGGTGTCGCTGATCAAACAGCCGCAGCATAATCGCTATAATCTGCATTTGCTCTATGCCGCCCCCGTTTTGCGCGGCAAGGCCACCATTATCGAAGATATCACCCCGCTGTATCAGATTCCTATTACCCTTTCGGTCAAGGAATCCATCAAGCGCGTCTATCTGCCGCTGACCAACGAGGAGGTTCCCTTCGAGCATAAGGACGGTGCGGTCACCCTGACCCTGCCGAAACTGGACTGCCATAGCGTTGTAGTCTTTGAATATTAAGAAAAAAGGCGGGCGCTCTGCGCTCGCCTTTTTGGCACAAGGAGTATGGATATGGACCACATCCTGCAAACCCATGATTTAACCAAGAAGTTTGGCCGCAAAACGGCGCTGGATCGGGTCAATATGACGGTACAGCGTGGCGATATCTACGGTTTCATCGGCGGCAACGGCGCCGGCAAAACCACGCTGATGCGCGTCGCTTTGCGTCTGGCCTTTCCCACCTCGGGCAGCGTTTCGCTCTTTGGCGGCGAGTCTTTTGCTACGGCTGGTCGCCGTATCGGTGCCCTCATCGAATCCCCTGCCTTTTACCGCAGCCTGTCGGCGCGTGAAAATCTGAAAGCCTTCGGGTCGTTGGTTGGCGCATCGCCGTCGCAAGCGGATGAGCTGTTGGAACGTGTGGGCCTTGCCGATGCGGGTAAAAAGAAGGCCGGCGCCTTCTCTCTGGGCATGAAACAGCGGCTTGGTTTGGCCGTTGCCCTGCTGGGCAACCCCGAACTGGTCATTCTTGACGAGCCGGTCAACGGACTCGATCCGTCGGGCATGCGCGATGTGCGCGACCTTATTTTGCAATACAATCGGGAGAAAGGAGTAACCTTTCTCATTTCCAGCCATCTGCTGGACGAACTCTCCAAGGTGGCCACTCGCTACGGTATTCTCAAGGAAGGACGGCTGATAGACGAGGTGACGGCGGAAGATCTGTTTGAGCGCACGCGTCATCGGTTGTCTATCACCGTGGATGATCCGCATAAAGCGGTGGCCGCGCTGTGGCGCTCGGATATTCGGGTGGAAGGACGGCAGTTAACCATCTTTTCCGGCTATGAGGATCCGGCGGCGGTCAATCGTACGCTGGTGCAGGCCGGTGTTGCGGTCAGCCGGCTGGTGGTGCAGTCGGACGGATTGGAACAATATTTCATGGAGAGGATCGGTGATAGCCATGCGTAAGTTTTTTGCCTTTGAAGTACGCCGATTTTTCCGCCAGAAGAGCGTTTTCATTTTGGCGGGCGTTCTATTGGTCTTGCTTGTCCTTAATTTATTCACCTATGATCTCATCTATAACGTAGAAGGGCTGATGATGCCCGAAGAGGAAGCCATCGTGATGGGGCTGATCCCCGCGCTGTCAGCCCAATACGGTATGTTGGGTGCGCTTTCCAACGCCAGTTTCAGCGTGGTGTTGGCGGTTATGGTGGCGCTGTATGTCTGCTCCGATCACGCCGATGGTACCCTCAAAAACATTATTGCCCACGGCTATGCGCGCCTGCAGGTTTTTGCTGTCAAATATTTGGTTTGCTTGGTGGGTGCCTTTGTTGCCGCGCTCTTCTGTTGGCTGGTCGGCTTTGGGGTCGGCGGCGCACTATGGGGTTTTGACGGCAGTTGGGGCACAAATTTCTGGGCGGCCTTCGGGGTGCAATCGGTTTCCATTTTGGCCTATACCACCCTCTTTTTTCTGGTGGCCTGCCTGTGCAAGAATATCGGCGGCTCGCTGGCTGTCGGTATCGTAATCCAGATGGCGCCTACCCTCATCTTTACCCTCTTAGACCTCTTTATGGAGGAGAAATCCTTCCTCTTGATGGATTATTGGATCGAGGGCGGACTGGCGGTAACCGACGCTACGGCTGCGGCGGATATGCAGCGGATCGTGCTGGTCGGCGCCGTCTATTCCCTGCTCTTTTTGGGGCTGGGGCTGCTGGTTGTTCGCCGGCGAGAAATATAAGAAAAACGCGGAAAACTCTTGACTTTTTAGCCGTGCTCGGCTACTCTTTAACCATAGGAGGTGTCCGTTATGCGCTTTTATGAAGATCTGAATAAGTTAAGCGAAAACCGGCTGGCGCCGCGCAGTTATTATGTGCCCGAAGGCTCAAAAACGGATCTGTGCGGAGAGTGGCGGTTTGTCTATTTTGCTGATAGCGCCCAAATGCAGGAAACGATGAAGGTGGAGAAGTGGGATTGTGTTCCCGTCCCCTCCTGCTGGCAGTCTACCGGCTATGAGCAACCCAACTACAGCAACATCAACTATCCCTTCCCCTGCGACCCGCCCTTTGTCCCCGATGTTAACCCCGCCGCTATCTATGAGCGCGAGTTTGATTGGAACGGCAAGGCGCGCGCCTATCTGGTGTTGCACGGTGTGTCTTCCTGCGCCCGCATCTATCTCAACGGCACCTATATCGGATATACGCAAGGCAGTCGTCTGGCCGCCGAGTTCGATCTGACCGATGTCATCCGTCAGGGGCAGAACACGTTGCGCATCGTCGTTTATAAATGGTGCGCCGGCTCTTACTTAGAAGATCAGGATCAGTTCCGTTGCCACGGTATTTTCCGCGAGCTGTATCTGCTCGACCGTCCCGAAGGGCATGTGGTCGATATGGATATCCAATCGGACACCAAAACCATCAAAATTGCTTCCGAAAAAGAGGTAATCTACACCTTTTTTGATCAGAACGGAGCCCAAATCGGTCAAAAAACGGGTCAAAACGTCGCCTTTTCGCCCGAAAACCCCATCCTTTGGAACGCCGAGAAGCCCTATTTGTACACCGTCAAGGCCGAGTATCTGGGCGAAACCATAACCTTCAAGGTAGGTCTGCGCGAGTTTACCATTTCCAAGGACAGGGAATTTTTGGTCAACGGCGTTTCGGTCAAACTCAAGGGCGTCAATCGTCATGACACCCACCCCACCAAGGGCTGGGCGGTCAACGAGGATGATATGGTCTACGATCTGGTGGCCATGAAATCACTGGGCATCAACTGCATCCGCACCTCCCACTATCCGCCTCACCCCCGTTTTGTCGAGCTGTGCGACGAAATGGGCTTCTATGTGGTGCTGGAGACCGATTTTGAAAGCCATGGATACAGCCGTCGTATTCCCAATGCTTCGGGTGCCTTTGATCTGGACAGCGGCGAATATCCCTGCACCCGCCCCGACTGGAAAGACGAGCTGGTGTCCCGTATGGCAAGGGCTTTCGAGACATTTAAGAATAATTCCTGTATTTTCATGTGGTCGACGGGCAACGAAAGCGGCTATGGCGATAACCAAAAAGAGATGATGGCCTACATTCGTGCACGCCGTGAAGGGGTGTTGTGTCATTGTGAAGACGCCAATCGCCCCAGAATCACGTTAGCTATACTGAGAGTGGAGAGTGAATGGGTTGACGTTTACTCTCGCATGTACTTAGACATTCCGCACATGGAAGAATTTGCCGAGAATCCGGAGATGACGATACCGATCTTCCTGTGCGAATATGCCCACGCCATGGGCAACGGCCCGGGCGACATCTGGGACTACGTAGAGGCCTTCTATCGGCACAAGTCGACCATCGGCGGCTGTATTTGGGAGTGGAAAGACCACACCGTGTTACGTGACGGCGTCGGCTACTACGGCGGTGACTTTGAGGGTGAGATGACCCACGACAACAACTTCTGTTGCGACGGTATGGTCTTCTATGACAATACCTTCAAGGCCGGCTCCATGGAAGTCAAGGCGGCTTATGCTCCCTTCCGCATTCGCTGGAACGACGGATTGGAGATTGAAAACCGTTTTCATTTCACCGATCTTTCCGAGTGCAAGGTGGTACTGGAAACCGAATGTGACGGCACGATCACAGAGAAGGAGCTCAACCTCTCGCTTGCCCCTTCGGCCAAGACGGTACTGCCTCTGGATCTGCCCGCTTCCTGTCACTTGGGCGCTCACGCGGCCATTACGCTGACCGATCCGAATTTGGTTGAGTTTACGCTGGAAATTCCTTTGCCCGTGCCGGTGATTGACCGGACGGAAACGAAGGCCATTTGTCCCTTTGTGGCGCAGGGCAACGACTTTGTGGCGCAGGGCGACGGCTTTGCCTATCGCTTTAATGGCCGCGGCATGCTGGTCAGCGCCCTGATCGACGGCTGTGAGCAGGTGGTTGCTCCCATGGAACTGACCGCTTTCCGCGCCCTGACCGATAACGATGCCAAGATGGGTACCTTCTGGGATAACCGCACCATATGGCAAGGTGAAAACCTCAACCGTCTTTTCCGCAAGACCTATGAGAGCCGCATTGAGGCGGGCAAACTGATCGTTTCGGGCTCGTTGGCCGGTGTTTCCCGCCGTCCCTTCCTGCGCTTTACCCAGACGGTCAGCGTTGACGTAGACGGCAGAATGACCGTCACTCTCGACGGCAAACGCCCCGAAGAGGCCGTTTGGCTGCCGCGTTTGGGTTATGAACTGACCTTGCCGGCCGAGTCGGACGCTTTCCGCTATTACGGCTTTGGTCCCTATGAAAGCTATTGCGACTCCTTCCATCATGCCCGTCAGACCTGGCATGAGTCCAACGCTGCGGCCGAATTTGTCCCCTACCTTCGCCCGCAAGAGCATGGCAACCACTTTGGCGTCAAGGCTTTGGAGATCGGCCGCTTGAAATTCGAAGGCGATTTTGAGTGCAACGTATCGCAGTATACCGTTGACCAACTGGAAAAGGCCAGACACACCAATGAATTGGAGAGCGACGGCAAGGTACACCTGCGTATTGACTACAAGGTGTCGGGTGTGGGAAGTGCCGCTTGCGGACCGCCTCTGATGGAGCCGTATCAACTCAATGAGAGCGACATTCATTTTACCTTTACCGTAAAACCGATGTAAAAAAAAGACGATCCGAGAGGATCGTCTTTTTTAAGGAATAAGGAATAAGGAATAGGGAAGAAGTTCGGAGGAAACCTCCCGATTGAGCATGGTTTGCAATTTGTCATGATTAATATTCATCAACTAAATCAACCGGCGCATTTCTTCGCTATCGTGACTGTCTTCAATAGGCGAGAGATTACCGTTGCATAAATCAAATAACATGCTCGTCATAATTTATTGCCCCTCATAAGATCATTTTTGATGTAACTATTTTAACATTAGATCTATTGTTTGACAAACATCAAATTTGATGTTCATCCAGTTACCGTTTGAAACAGGAAAAGGGCAGTAATAAGTATGGCGGAGAGCCCGGGAAATGCGAAATGATGAAGGAAGAATGAGAAAATACAGGGATAAAAAATGCCACCCTTGCGGGTGGCATTTTTGTTATCTTTGGACGCGGCCAGAGCCGTCGCCGCCGGCGAGTTTTTCAACTTCGCCCAGACCGACGCGGTTGAAGTCGCCCTCGATGGAGTGTTTGAGAGCCGAGGCGGCCACCGCAAAGTTGATGGTCGACTGACTGTCACGGCCGTCGAGCATGGCGAAGATAAGACCGGCGCCGAAGGAGTCGCCGCCGCCGACGCGGTCGACGATGTGCAGGTCATAGCTGCGGGAGAAGTAATAGTCGTTGCCGTCGTAGAGCATGGCGGCCCACTTGTTGTCGTTGGCCGAGATGGACGTACGCAGCGTAATGGCAACGGCCTTAAAGCCGAAGGTGTCGGCTAACTGCTTGGCAACGCTCTTGTAGCCTTCGTGGTTGAGTTTGCCGCCGGTGATGTCGGTATCCTCGGCTTCAATGCCGAAGACGTCCTTGGCATCCTCTTCGTTGGCGATGCAAACGTCAATGTATTGGCACAGTTTGGTCATCGTTTCGCGCGCCTGCTCGCGGGTCCAGAGTTTGCCGCGATAGTTGAGGTCGCAGGAGATGGTGATGCCTTTGGATTTGGCGGCCTTGCAGGCTTCCAAGCACAGGTCGGCTACGTTTTGACCCAAAGCCGGTGTGATACCGGTGAAATGGAACCAATCGGCACCTTCAAAGATGGCATCCCAATCGAAGTCGCCGCACCGGGCTTCGGCAATGGCCGAATGGGCGCGGTCATAAATGCAGACCGAACCGCGCTGAGAAGCGCCCTTTTCAAGATAATAGATGCCGACGCGGTCGCCGCCACGGGTGATCTTGGAGGTGTCAACCCCGAAATAGCGCAGGGAGTTGACAGCCGACTGACCGATGGCGTGCTTAGGCAGTTTGGTGACATAACAAGAATCGAGACCGTAATTGGCCAGCGATACGGCCACATTGGCCTCGCCGCCGCCAAAGGTGGCCTGCATTTGATCGTTCTGGAAGAAGCGATAATAGCCGTTAGGGGCCAGGCGAAGCATGATTTCGCCGAAAGTTACTACACGTTTCATTGTTGAGCCTCCATTTTGTCCAAGGCTTCTTTGACAAAGAAGCTGCCGCCGATGGCCGCGATCTTATCAAAGGCCAGAAATTCGTCGATGTTAGAGCGGTCGACACCGCCGGTGGGGATGAATTTGACCTGAGGGAAGGGAGCCGACAGGGCCTTGAGGGCCTTGAGCCCGCCGTAGACGTTGGCAGGGAAGAATTTGAGGGTGGTCAGCCCCAGTTCCAGTGCCTGCATGATCTCGGTGGGGGTGACGCAGCCGGGATAGTAGGGAACGTTATGCTCCTTGCAGACCTCGGCAACGGCAACCGACAGGCCGGGCGACACGATAAAGGTGGCGCCGGCGGCCAGAGCGGCCTTGCACTGCTCGGCGTTGATAACGGTACCGGCGCCGACAGTCATATCCGGATGATTTTTCACGGCCAGCGCAATGGCTTCGGCGGCGCAGGCGGTGCGGAAGGTAATCTCGGCGGTGTGGATACCGTTGTTTTTGAGGGCGTTCATGATCTTATCGGTTTCGCCCAATTCTTTAATCACTACGACAGGGACAAATTTTTCCATATGCGTTCTCCTTATTTGGTGCCGGTGAAGGTGTCGGACAGGTCGACAACCTCGCCGCTGGCCACATTGGTCTTGCGGCGGGAGGTTTTGACGCGCTTCATCAGCTCATCATAGTACAGATCATTGTCGAAGGGCAGTTCGACCGGTTTGCCCAGGAAGGAGGACAGGTGCATGGCGTTGGACAGGGTCAGTCCGTTGATGCCCTCGCGACCGTCGGCAATCAGGGGCGTGCCCAGCAGAATGGCATCGGCCCAGGCGTTGATAACGCCCTTATGCTGCGGGTTGGAGCCGTCGAGCTCAGGATCGACCTCGATGGTTTTGGGAGCGCCGAAGGGAGCGGTATTGGTCTTGGTGAACTCCTGCTCGGTCATTTCGAACTCGATGATCTTCAATTCGTTGTTTTCGGCGACCAGTTTGGCCTTGTCCAGCTGAATTTCAAAGCGGTTGGAGCCGCAGGCATCGCCGGTGGTGGTGATGAAGACGCCGGTAGCGCCGTTGGGATACTCGACGTAGGCGGTGACATCGTCTTCGACCTCGATATCGTGCCATTTGCCGTAATGCAGTTTGGCGTCGACCTTAACGGGCATGCCGCAGATCCACTGCCACAGATCCAGCTGATGGGGGCACTGGTTGAGCAAAACGCCGCCGCCTTCGCCCGACCAGGTAGCACGCCAATCGCCCGAATCGTAATAGGCCTGAGGACGGTACCAGTTGGTGATAATCCAGTTGGTGCGGCGGATCTGGCCGTATTTGCCCGAATGGACCAGCTCGTGCATCTTGCGATAGATGCAGTTGGTGCGCTGGTTGAACATCATGCCGTAGACAACTTCGGGATGCTTATCGGCGACCGCGTTCATTTCTAGCACCTGCTTGGTGTATACGCCGGCCGGCTTTTCGACCAGCACGTGAATGCCGCGCTCCATGCAGGCGATGGCGTATTTGGGATGGTCATAGTGAGGTACGCAGATCAGGCAAGCGTTGATCAGGCCGGAATCGAGCATATCCTCTGCCTTTTCAAAGGTTTTGATGCCGGGAATCTTTTCCTCGGCGGCTTTGCGGCGCTCTTCTTTGAGGTCGCAAACGGCCACAAAATCAACCTTAGGGCAGCAACCGTTGAGCAGGTCGCGGGTGTGTTGGTTACCGATGTTACCGAAACCGATCATGCCTAATTTGATCTTATCCATTATTTGATCTCCTTTAAGATGTTTTTGAGAGCGTTGCAAGCGGTGTCAAAGGCTTCGTCCTTGGAGGCGAAGGAATAGGTGTTGCCGACCTTGTCGGACACCTCTTCACGTTCGAGGGCGGCCAGGCCGTCAAAGAGGGCGAGGTGGGGCTCGATGGTGAAGCAGGTGCCGCCCTGAGCGAGGTAGGCGGGGATAATCTCGCGCAGATGGCCTTCGCCGCAGCCGGGAGGCACGACCTTGCCGCTTTCGAGGGCGTCTTTGATGTGCATGTACTTAATATAGCTATGTAACATCTCCCAAGCGGGCAGAGTGGGCTGACCCGATTGGATGAAGTTAGCGGGATCGAAGATAGCGCACAGCTCGGGCAGAGACTGATAGAGGGTCAGGCAACGGGAAGCAATGTCGCCGTAGATCTCTTTCTCGTTTTCGTGGCACAAGCAAACGGTGCCGCGAGCCTGTTCGAGCAACCAGCCCAGACGGTCAATGACCTCGTTGCGATAATTCTCGGGGTCTTTGCCCTTGGGAATGAAGAAGGAGAAGATGCGCATATTCTCGGCACCGAGGATCTCGGACACTTCGAGCAGGTGCTTAAATTTCTCCTTGTGAGCCTCCCAGTCGCCGGTTTCGATATCAATCTTGCCGACGGGGGAGCCGATGGTGTAGACCTGCAGACCGGCGGCGTCCATGTCGCGGCGGATCTGGCGGGCCTTGTCGGAGGAGACGTCGATGATCGACTGACCGTCGACGTTACGGATCTCCAGACCGTTGAGGTTGTTGCGTTTCATAGCTGCGATTTGCAGGGACAGGTCCTTGCTTGCCTCGTCGGCAAAAGCGTACAGTTTGATGTTGTTCATAATTTTTACACTCCTGAATAGGCGGAGAAGCCGCCGTCAATAGCAATGGTGACGCCGGTAACAAAGCCGGACTTGGATTCATCAAGCAGATACTCGACCGTACCGATCAGTTCATCGGCCTCGCCGAAGCGACCCATGGGGGTAGCGGCCAGGATCTTACCGGTGCGGGCGGTGGGGGTGCCGTCGGCGTTAAAGAGCAGGGAGCGGTTCTGGTTGGTGACAAAGAAGCCGGGGGCGATAGCGTTGACGCGGATACCGGCCTTGGCGAAATGGACGGCCAGCCACTGGGTGAAGTTGGTGACAGCCGCTTTGGCAGAGGAATAGGCGGGGATCTTGGTCAGGGGACGGAAGGCGTTCATCGAGGAGATGTTGAGTACGCAGCAACCGTCGCGGCCCGGCATATCGGCCATGAAGACCTGGCTGGGGAGCAGTACGCCTTTGATGTTGAGGTCAAAGACGAAATCGAAGCCGTTGGTATCAATATTAAAGAAGTTCTTGGTATCGGCATCCAACTCGTCGCCGGCTGTATATTCTTCACGGTCGGTGGTAGCGCGGGGGTTGTTACCGCCGGCGCCGTTGATGAGGATATCGCACTTGCCCAGATCGCTGAGGATCTGTTTGTGGACGGCTTCCAGACTTTCGCGCTCAAGGACCGAGCAGGGGTAGGCCTTGGCGACACCGCCGGCCTTGGTGATCTCGTCGGCCACGGCGTTGACAGCATCGGCGTTGATGTCCAGCAGTGCGACCTTGGCTCCCAGCGCCGCAAAGTGCTTGGCGAAGGCGGAGCAAAGGATACCGCCGGCGCCGGTGATGACAATGGTCTTGTTCATAGCATTACTCCTTTATCATATTTTTAGAAGTCGAATAGCTGATGCGGCGGCAGAGTTCTGCGGCCGGAGCGGGGTCGAACTCACCCGACTCGACGTATTCGCCGATGCGGTTGCAGAGGATGCGGCGGAAATAGTCGTGGCGAGCATAGGAGAGGAAGGAGCGAGAGTCGGTCAGCATACCGGGGAAGGTGGAGAGCAGACCCTGCTCGGACATGATGTCGAGCTGTTTGATGATGCCACGCTTATGATCGGCAAACCACCAGGCTGCGCCGAGGATGACGCCGCGGAAGCAGCCGCAGACGGTGGCGTAGGCATCGCAAGCGCCTTCGTTGAGGGAGTAGACGATGGTGCGGGGCAGCGCGTCGTTCTTCTGCAAGAGGGTGAGCATGGCCGACAGGTCGCGCACCGAGGGGGCATCGCCGACGCTGTCACCGCCGCAGTCGAGGCCGAGGGTCTCAAACAGGGTGGGGTTGAGGTCGCGGTGCGAGGCCAGGTGCCACTGCATGACCATGTTCTTCTCTTTATAGAGTTTGCCCCAATAGAGGTAAATATTCCCGACCAAGCCCAAATAGTCGTGATGGGAAACCGATTCGCCGGCGAGCAGGGCGCGCAGGGTAGCGTCGGCCTTTTCGTCCGAGTCCACGTGGTCGGGGAAATCGACGATGCCGATATCGGTGATACGGCAGCCGTTTTGATCGAAGTGGTCGAGGCGGCGGGAGAGGGCCGTCTTAAAGGCGTCGAGTCCGTCGAGGGTGACGCCGGCGACCTCGCCCAGATGCTTCATGTAATCGGCCCAGCCGGGCAGGTCGATACGCAGCGCCTTATCGCCGCGATAGGAGGGCAGGACGGTGACATCGAAGGAAGCGTCTTCGGCCAACAGCTTGTGATAGGCCAGATCGTCGGCAATGTCGTCGGTGGTGCAGATGATCTCGACGCCGGCCTGCTTGATGAGCTTGCGGGGCGAGAGATTGGTCGTTTTAATGTAGGCGTTGGCGCGATCCCAAATGGTTTGGGCGTTGGCGCGGGTCAAGGGCAGGTCAATGCCGAAGTAGAGGGACAGTTCCATGGATGCCCAGGCATAGAGCGGGCTGCCGGCGGCCAGTTCGACGGCGGTGATGAAGTTAAAAAACTTCTCTTTCCAAGAGGCCGAGCCGGTGATGCCTTCTTCGGGAATACCGAACAGGCGCATCAGGCGCCACTTGTAATGGTCGCCGCCCAGCCACATTTGGCCGATATTATCAAAGGGGACGTCTTCGTAGATATCCTTGGCCGTTAAGTGGCAGTGATAGTCGACAATGGGAAGGTCTTTGACCGCCGCATAAAGTTTTTTGGCGGTGGGATTGGTCAGCAAATAGGTTTTTTTCATAATATCACCTCATATCTTCATTATAAAGTACAACCTTTGCAAAGTAAATGAATTTCTTTTCATTGGAGATTGCAAATCGTATCATTTTATGGTAAACTGTGGGTGGTGATGAGAATGGAAAGATATTTTCGATACAACGATAAGGAGTTTTCCTGTTCCTACAACTATACCAATACGCCCGATTTGCGCCCCTTTACCATGCATACGCATGAGAATCATGAGATTTATTGTTTCCTGTCGGGGCGCGGGGTATACCGTGTGGAGAGCAGTGAATATCCCATGCGGCCGGGTGATTTATTGATCATGCGGCGGGCCGAATCGCATTATTTTGATATTGACACGTCCGTGCCCTATAAGCGCTTCACCCTTAATTTTTCCGAGTCGATCTTTGAGGGGATTGATGGGCTGGGCATGTTGATGCAGCCCTTTTATGAGCGGGAGCTTGGCAAGGGAAATTTATATCGTCGCACCGATTTTCCGGACGATACGGCCTCGCGGCTGATGGCGCGCATGATGGCGCCAGAGAAGGACGTGCGCACCGAGGTGCTGGCCTGTTTGCCTGCGCTATTGGGTGAAATTGCGCGGGTGTGGCGCAAGCGGGAGCAAAACGAAACAAGGGAGGCGCCGCTGGCCTATCGGATCGTGGCCTTTATCAACGACCATCTGACCGATGACTTGTCGTTGGATCGGATTGCCGCCCAGTTTTATATCAGCAAGCCGCAGCTGTGCCGTATTTTTAAGGCGGCCACCGGCTCGACGGTGTGGGATTACGTGACCATTAAGCGGCTATTGCGCGCCCGCGAGCTGATCGGGGCGGGCAGTTCGCCCACCGAGGCGGCCGGCGCTTGCGGATTTAACGATTATTCGGCCTTTTACCGTGCCTATCGGCGCCGTTTTCAACACGCTCCGCGCGAATGTTAAAAAAGCACATGGCTTTTGCCATGTGCTTTTTATTTGGATTCGACTTCCTGCACAAATTCCGAAGGGGTCATGCCCATGTGTTTCTTATACACGCTGTTGAAGGTGCGCACGCTTTGAAAGCCGCTTTCCATGGCGGCGGCGGTGATTTTGTTTCCTTGGTCGAGCAGGAAGTTGGCCTTTTTGATGCGCAGGGAGTTAATATACTCGTTTATGCCGATACCGGCGTACCGCTGAAAGAGGGCCGACAACTTGGCGCGGGACATATACATGGCTTCGGCCAGTTGATTGACGGTCAGCGGCTCGGTAAAGTGATCTTTGATATAGGCGACCACCTTATAAAACTCTTCCCGGTCTTTTTTGATGGCACCGCTTTTCTTTTCGGCGGGGAAGTGGCGCACGAGCAGGTAATAGAGGGCGGCGATCAGGCTGCATAGGAAGGGATTTTCTTTTTCCTCTTTTTCCACGCGCTGTTCGGAAAGGATCTGTTGCAATAAGCCGTCGATCTTTTCTTCCAGGCCCGATATGCGCCCAATCTGCTCGGCGGTGATGTGCATTTGGATGCTTTTGGAGGGCTGATCGTACTGGATGACCGAGCGCCAAGGGAATTGAATGATAACGGTGTCGGTGTTATCCTCGGTGATGATGAATTTGTGGACGGTATATTCGTTAAAAAAAATCAAATCGCCCACGCCCGCTTCGATCAGCTGACCGTCAACAAGGAACTGACAAGGCTTGTTGAGGATGCGGCAGATTTCGCAATTTTCATGCCAGTGAAATTTATAATTTACGGTGGGTTGATTGTTGAGGATGCGCCCGATAAACTTTGATTTTGTGTGCTCTTGTACGATTTCATCCATAGGATCACCTCTGATTTTATGATACGGCGGCGTCGGACAAAAGTCAATATTTTAGACAAAATTGCCATAGTTTTTTTCAATATTACTTGTAACTGAAGAGCAATGCGATATAATGGAGGTAGAAAGGGGAGCGATTGACGATGAAAATCGGAATTATCGGCGCCGGAAACATATCCCTGCGACACATAAAGGGCTATCAGCAAAACCCGGATTGTGAAGTAGTGGCTATCTCCGATATTAACGCCGAACAGGCTCAAAAGATAGCACAAGAGTATCAGATCCAACAAGTGTATACCGATTATCACGACATTTTGAACGACCCGACCATTGATGCGGTGAGTATTGCCACCCCGACATTCACCCATAAGGAGATTGCGCTCGCCGCCATTAAGAGCAACAAGCACGTGCTTTGCGAGAAGCCGCCTGCTCTCAATGCCGATGAGGTCAAGGAGATCCGTCAGGCGCTGGCGGGTAGCGACAAGGTCTTTATGTTTGCTCTGGTCACCCGATTCCGTAAGAGTGTGCAACAGCTCAAAGAGTACATAGATTCGGGCAAGATGGGTCCCATCATTTGTGCCGACATGACGCGCTTGACCCGCATGGTCACCTTCCGCGGCTGGTTTACCAATCGCAGCCTGGGCGGTGGTGTTTTGCGTGACGGCGCCATTCACGAGATTGACCTGTTGCTGTATCTGATGGGTTATCCCAAACCCAAGTCGGTTTCGGCTTTTTGGAGCCGTATCAACAACGATCTACCGACTCGGCTCAAAGAGACGGGGGCTGTTTATCCGTCGGCCGATAAAAACACCTATAAGAACGACACCGAAGATATTATCAAGGGCTTTATCAATCTGGAAAACGGTGCCAACCTGACGGTGAAATCGGGCAACATTTTCCTGTCTTGCAAGCCGGAAGTGTATGCTGAGATCAACGGACAAAACGCAGGGGCTTTGTTGCAACTGAGCGGTTCGGATAAGGGCTTAAAGATTGTGGAAGTGACCAATGAGGACACGCTCAACGAAACGGCCTACGAGCTTTGTGATGACAACATGTTCTGGGATGAGATCAATCATTTTGTCGACTGCTGTCAAAACAAGACCGAATGCCTTGTCAAGGTTGATGAAGCGGTAACGCTCATGGAAATTATTGACGCTTTGTACGCCTCGGCGCAGAGCGGCGAAACGATAACATTTTAAGGAGAAAACAGTATGAAAACCGTAGATTTTTTTGGTCATAAAGTATCGAAGTTGATCGTGGGCGATAACCCGTTTACCGGGCATTCGTATATCGAAGACAAAACAACCGGCGCGGATATGCTGGAATATTACACTGCCGAGAAGGTTAAGGAAACTTTCAAGCATATTGAGGAGTTGGGCATTAACACCATGCTGCCTCTGGCCGATCCCTATCTGGTGCGTTTGCTCCAAGAACACCAGAGAGCGGGCGGTAACATTCAGTGCATCTGGCAGCCGTATATGCCGATGAACCAGCAGGTAAGCATGCGCGAAATGCAGAAGCTTAACACCATCGGCATCTATCATCAAGGCACTACCACCGACTTCAATTTTGAAAAAGACAACATTGACGTCATCAAAGAGAACATCAAGGTATGGAGAGACCTGGGCGTGCCTGTCGGTTTGGGCACCCACCGTCCCGACGTTATCGAGAGATGTGAAGAGGAAGATTGGGGTATTGACTTCTACATGGCCTGCATGCAGAATGCCCGCCGCGGCCGCGAAGGCGAGCCCAGCGGTTTCTTGTCGGGTAAGACAAAGGCTCACGTAGTGTTCTATCCCGAAGATCGTCCCATCATGCTCAACACCCTCAAGCAGGTTACCAAGCCCATCATCGCCTTCAAGATTTTTGCCGGCGGTCAGATGTTTATCGGCAAGGAGCCGCAGGAGAAGCGTCAGATTATCAAGGACGTGTACGAGGAAGTCTTCAGCGCCCTCAAGCCCAACGATTTGGCGGCTATCGGTGTCTTTCAGAGAGATATGGATGAGCTCAAAGAAGACGTGGAGATCTTCAACGAGTGGTGTGCTGAAAAAGAAAATAAATAACAAGCAAAGGCCGACGGCGCAAGCCGTCGGCTTTTTGTTTTTATGGGTTTGAGGGGCGGAGAAGCCGCTAACGACCGCATATAAAAATAATATAAATATACTAAAATCTTATAGGGGTTGATTTTGACAGAAAAAACATGTATAATTATCCTAAGTTATGCCGTCTAATTTTCAAAGGGCATAAGCTCGTGTTGTCAACATAAAACGAGAATCGAGAAATTGCATGAAGAAAAACCTACTCATTATAGGCGCAGGCATCTATGGGCTTGTGGCCAAAGAGATTGCCCAAAGCATGGGTTGCTTTGATCGAATTGCCTTTGTCGACGATCAGGCCAAAGAGGCGCCCGACGGACTGTCGGTGATCGGAACAACGGCTGATTTGCCCCAGTTGCGGGATACGTTTGGTAGTGTCGCCGTGGCTATTGGGAATCCGGGGGTACGACTGGCGTTGTTGGACAGGCTGGCCCAACAAAAGCAGTATCGCATCGAATGCTTACTTTCGCCGAGGGCGTATATAGCGGCGTCGGCAACGGTTGCCGAGGGTTGTATCGTAGAGCCCATGGCGGTCGTGCATGCCCTTGCCGTGCTGGATCGCGGATGCTTGGTGTCGGCGGGCGCCGTTATCAATCATGCGGCGCGATGTCAAGCGGCGGTGCACGTCGATTGTAACGCCGTGGTGCCGGGCATGGTAGTGGTGCCGGCGCAGACCAAGGTAGGCAGCGGTTCGGTATTTCAAGCGAAGGAACAGGATGTGAGCAAGCATGTATAGTAAAGTTTTTAAGAGAATGATTGATATTATCTTGTCGATTGTCGGACTTGTGGTGTTGGCCATCCCGATGCTGGTGATTGCCATTGCCATTAAGGTTGACGATCCGGGACCTGCCATCTTTAAGCAGAAGCGCGTAGGCAAAGATAAAGAGTTGTTTTGGTTGTATAAGTTTCGCAGTATGAAGGTGAACACGCCCGATATTCCCACCCATCAGCTGACCGATCCGGATCAGTACCTGATTTCGATTGGGAAATTCATTCGTAAGATGAGTTTGGATGAGCTGCCGCAGTTGATCAACATTCTCAAGGGAGATATGTCGGTAATCGGGCCCCGTCCGGCGTTATGGAATCAGGATGATTTGATTGCTGAGCGTGATAAATACGCAGCCAATGCCGTGCGCCCGGGGCTTACCGGTTGGGCGCAGATCAATGGGCGAGACGAATTGGAGATTCCGGTTAAGGCTAAGCTGGATGGCGAATATGTGGAAAAGATGAGTTTTGTCTTTGATATCAAGTGCTTTTTCGGCACCATCACGTCGGTCTTGAAGAGTGACGGCGTGGTGGAAGGCGGTACGGGAGAGCTCAACAAGGAAAAGGATAAGACATCATGAAGAAGATCCTGATTACCGGAGCCAACAGCTATATCGGCACCTCATGCCAAGCGTATCTGGCGCAATGGCCGCAGGAGTATAAGGTTGACACAGTGGATATGATCGACGGCAGGTGGCGGGACAAAAGTTTCGCCGGATATGATGCCGTCTTTCACGTGGCCGGCATTGCCCATTCCGACAACGGAAAAATCAGCCCCGAAAAGGCCGAGTTATATTATGCGGTCAACACCGATCTGACGGTGGAGACGGCAAAAAAAGCAAAGGCAGACGGCGTTAAGCAGTTCATTTTTATGAGCTCGGCCATTGTCTACGGCGAGAGTGCACCGATTGGCAAAACCAAGGTGATCACCAAGGACACACCCACGGCGCCGGTGAACAGTTACGGTGACAGTAAGGTTCAGGCGGAGAAGGGCATCCTTGCGCTGGAGGACGAGGCGTTTTGCGTCGTTATTTTGCGTCCGCCCATGATCTACGGGCCGGGGAGCAAGGGCAATTATCCGATTCTGAGCAAGCTGGCGCGGAAATTGCCGATTTTTCCTGCTGTTAACAACCAACGGTCGATGTTGTTTATCGGGAACTTGACCGAATTTGTTCGACTGATGATCGACCGCCAAGAGCGCGGCATCTTTTGGCCGCAAAACGCTGAATATTCCAACACGACCGACTTAGTCAAGAAAATCGCTCGGGCGCAAGGGAAGGACATTTGCCTTGTTCGGGGCTTGGGTTGGGCTTTGAAGCTTATGAGCCACGTAACGGGGCTGGTCAACAAGGCGTTCGGCAGCATGTGTTATGAGGTGTCGCTGAGCGAATATGCCGTCGATTATCGGAAATTTACCTTAGACGAATCGATTCGAATCACAGAAAGAGGAGAATAAGCCGTGCTTGTCAGCATTATTACCGTTTGTTATAACAGTGAAAAGACCATCCGCAAGGCGATAGAATCGGTATTAAATCAAACCTATCCGCAGATTGAGTATCTGGTTGTGGATGGGGCGTCGACGGATCAAACGGTAGCTGTGGCCAAAGAATATGAATCGCGTTTTCAGGAAAAGGGGTATACCTACCGTATCATCAGTGAGCCGGACAAGGGCATTTATGATGCTATGAATAAGGGTATCCGTTTGGCTACGGGCCAACTGATCGGCATGGTCAATTCGGATGATTGGTATGAGCCGATTGCCGTGGAAACGGTGGTCGAGACCTATCGGCAGACGGCATTTGATGTGTTTTATGCTGATGTAAACCTGATAAAAGAGGATGGGAGCGTCCTGGTTAAACGATCCAAATTGGATCGGTTCCCCAGCACCCGCAATTGGAATCATCCTACCACATTTATCCCCAAAAAATGTTATGAGGAGCAGGGGCTTTACCGCTGTCGGTCGATGTACGATGATTTTGATTTGGTCTTGCGCATGCGCAAAGCCGGGAAAAAGGTCGTGATCCGCAACGTGGTCTTGTCCAATTTCCGCACCGGCGGTACCACTACGCAGAAATCGTTGGGCCAGTGTTTACACCGTATTAAGGCAAGATACGAGTGTTACCGCACTAACGGATACAGTCCGTTATGTATCGTTGAGTGTGTGGCCATGGAGTTTGCCAAACTGATACTGAGTTGACGAGTGCCGAGGAGGGCTGACATGAAAGTACTTCTTATCAATGCCGTGTGCGGCACCGGATCGACAGGCAAGATATGTGCGGCCCTTGCCAAGGAATATGAGAGGGACGGGCATGAGGTAAAAATTGCCTTTGGGCGTGACGGTGTTGTGCCTGAGCCGTTTAAACCTTATGGCGTTCGTATCGGCAACGATTTGGATGTTCGATTGCACGGTGTTTATACCCGCTTGACCGATCGGCACGGGTTTGCCAGCCGAATGGCCACGCGTAAGTTTTTGAAATGGGCCGACGAGTATGATCCCGATGTGGTGTGGTTGCACAACATTCACGGCTATTATATCAACATTGAGATGTTGTTTACCTGGATTAAATCCCGCCCGCAGATGCAGGTCAAGTGGACGCTGCATGACTGCTGGGCGTTTACCGGGCATTGTTCGCACTTTTCTTTTGTCGGTTGTGACCGATGGAAGACGCAATGTCACGATTGTCCACAAAAAGGGGAGTATCCGGCAAGTGCTTTGTGTGATGCCAGCCGATGGAATTACGGCAAAAAGCGTGCCTTGTTTACCGGCGTTGCCGATATGACGATCATTACCCCCTCGCAGTGGCTGGCTGATCTGGTCAAAGAGAGTTTTTTGAAGGAATATCCGGTGGAGGTGGTATATAACACCGTCAACACCGACGTTTTCAAGCCGACGTCCGGAAACTTCCGTGAGCGGTATGGTTTGCAGGACAAAAGGATGATTTTGGGTGTTGCGAGTGTATGGGGGCCGCGTAAGGGGCTGGATGATTTTGTGACGCTCGCAGGAATGTTGGATGATCGTTATCATATCGTGTTAGTGGGTGTGTCGGCGGAACAGGCCAAGACGTTACCTGACAACATCCTGCCCATTTCCCGAACCAATAACCAGCAGGAGCTGGCGGAAATCTATACCGCTGCCGATGTGTTTGTGAATCCAAGCAGGGAA
>CALBKB010000221.1 GCA_937892635.1 uncultured Clostridia bacterium | reverse complement strand
GAGGCAAAGGGTCTTTATGAAAGGGCAATTTCGGTGCTGAAAAGGGTAAAGGGCAAGGAGCCCGAGCAGGCTATAACCTATCTTAATTTAGCCTCCTGCGCTGAAAGCGAGCTAGGCCTTGAAAACGCCCAGGAGATTATTGAAGAAAATATTGAAAGGGCAATGGAGTGCCTGGAACAAAGTGAGGATAAGGTTAGCGGCAATTATGCATTTGTGTGTGAAAAATGTGCACCCACTTTTCGCTATTATGGCTATTTTTCGTATGCCAATGAATTAGAAACACGCGCACGGAGGATATATGAAGGGTCTTGAATTGGCAAAAAAATACTATATGCAATTCGGCGCCCCTATGATTGATCAGCAGTTTCCGAAGCTCGCATCCGTTATTGCTGTCGGTCTGGTGGGAAGCGGATCTGAATGTTATGGATTTGACGATGAGATATCCTTAGATCATGACTTTGAGCCAGGTTTTTGCCTTTTTGTACCGGACGAGTCTGTGATTGACCGGCAAACAGCTTTTGCATTAGAACGCGCTTATGCCAAGTTGCCCCATGAATTTATGGGATATACGCGACAAACCATACAGCCCGTTGGCGGTAGTCGTCACGGCGTTATTCGGATTGCTGATTTCTATAAGGATAAAATCGGCTATACGGATGGTCCACGCACGCTATATGACTGGTTTACCATACCTGAATATGCTTTAGCTGAGGCAACAAATGGTGAAGTTTTTCGAGATGATAGCGGAATCTTTTCCGGCATAAGAGAGAAACTTCTACACATACCGCTTGATGTCCGAAAGAAAAAGTTAGCCGGGCATTTGCTATTGATGGCACAGTCGGGACAATATAATTACACCCGCTGCCTGCAACACAAGGAAACGGCCGCGGCACAGTTAGCGTTATACGAATTTGTTGAACATGTAACCTCTGCCATGTTCTTGTTAAATCAAAAATTTGCCCCATTCTACAAGTGGCGATTTCGGGCACTAAGAAACCTTAACCAAACAACAAAAATGGCGGATGACCTAGAATTTTTGATTTCCAGCCCCAACAATGAAGCAAACGCCGACAAAAAACAAAAAATTATAACTGATATCGTTAATGTCGTTGTAAATGAATTGCGAAAGCAGCAGCTGTCAACGATTCCCGATACAGAGTTAACGTTACACGCGTATGATCTGAATCGATCCATATCGGATAGTCATTTGCGAAACGAACATATTTTATTTGGTGTATAACAAAATCCCCCCTGTTGGGGGGATTTTTGTTATCATGAACAACTTATTCTTTGGGTTCATCCACCTTTTTAAGATTCAAAACAACATTCACAATAATACCAAGGATCAGCGCGCAAGCGATCGAGGTGATGGTAATACCGCCAATGACCAGTTTCAAACCGCCGATACCGGCAATCAGGATAACCGACACAACAAAAACATTTTTGTTTTGTTCCAGATCAACCTTCTGCACCATTTTAAGACCGGATACAGCAATGAAACCATATAACGTCATGCAAACACCGCCCATAACGCAGTTAGGAATGGTGCTCAAAAATGCAATAAAGGGAGAGATGAAAGAGATCAAAATAGTCATAATAGCAGCTGTTGTAATGGTGATAACCGAAGCATTGCGAGTGATAGCAACGCAACCAACCGATTCACCGTAGGTGGTATTGGGGCAACCGCCAAAGAAGGCCCCCACCATGGATCCGACACCATCACCAAGCAATGTACGAGACAGACCCGGCTCCTCTAACAGATTTTTACCAATAATGGTAGAGAGATTTTTATGGTCAGCAATATGTTCAGCAAATACAACAAAAGCAACCGGAACATAAGCAGCAGCAATCGTGCCCAGATAAGACCACTCAAAGTCGGTAATGCCGCTTATCGCAGTAGCAAAGGCAAAGTCGGGGAAAGCAAAGAAAGAACTCAGCGTTACGCCATCGCCAAAGAGGGCTTCAAAGGGAGCAAAGTTAATAACTTTGAGCGCATCTACGCCGGCAAAATTACCAATCAGGGTAAAGACAAGCGCCACAACATAACCGGCCAAAATTCCGAAAATAAAAGGAATTAATTTAGACATTTTCTTGCCGTAATGCGAGCAAAGAACAACAACAAACAAGGTGACTAAAGCACAAACTAAAGCCACATACGGAGAACAGATCGGTGAGCCGTCTACCTGAACGCCGCCTTTGAGCATATCGCCGACAGCGTTACCGGCCAAAGACAGCCCAATGATAGCAACCGTGGGACCAATAACAACGGCAGGCATTAACTTTTCGATCCAGCCAACGCCCACAGCCTTAACGATCAAGGCAATAACTACATAAACCAGACCGGCAAATACCGCACCAAGAATCAGACCCAGATAGCCAAGACCCGTGGAAACAGACGCAGCACCTGCAAATGCAGCAAGCATTGAACCAATAAAGGCAAAAGAAGAACCAAGGTAAACAGGACTCTTAAATTTGGTAAAAAGCTGATAGACCAACGTGCCTACACCGGCCCCAAACAACGCAGCTGACTGAGACATGCCATTGCCAATAATAGCCGGCACGGCAATGGTTGCTGCCATGATAGCCAGCACCTGCTGGAATGCGAAGACGATCAACTGACCGAATTTCGGCTTGTCGTCCAGGTTGTAGATCAAATTCATTTTTTCTACTCCTCCGTTTTTGTTCTTTTTTATCAACACGGGTTATCCCGTATTAATCTATTTGATACAAACACACGCCCGTCTCCCCGTCAACCTCATCCACCATGACCGAAATGAGCTCCTCGTGTGATGTGGGAATGTTCTTCCCGACAAAATCAGGACGAATGGGTAATTCACGGTGCCCACGATCAACAAGAACCGCCAACTGAATGGATTTGGGGCGGCCAAAGTTAAAAACCGCTTCAATAGCCGCACGCGCTGTACGTCCGGTATAAATAACGTCGTCAACAATTATGACGTTTTTATCTTCAATGGCGCAAGGGAACTCGCTCCCCTCAGTAATCGGCAGCTCAACGGTAAGATCATCTCGATAAAGGGTAATATCAACATGACCGACCGGCACCTCAATATTTTCAAATTTGCGAATATTTTGAGCCAATATGCCGGCTAATGGGATGCCTCTGCGCTTTACACCCAGCAAGCAAACGTCAGCAGCACCACGATTTTTTTCAATAATTTCATGGGTAATGCGCGCCAAAGAGCGAAGAACAGCCGTTTTATCCATGATTTTAGCCTTAAATTCCATTGCCCATCCCCCAGAAAAAAAGTGCTCACCTAGTCGGCAAGCACTACATAAAATATTCGCATTGCAGAAACTTACCGGCATCACAGTACCGCTTAAAACTTCATTACTTATATGATAGCACCGATATGGTAACATGTCAATGTTTTATTCACAGTTCATTCAAAATTACAAAAAGATGTGGCAGTATGCCACATCTTTTTCTGTTCAATCTATGATCTCCATCGGACCATTGCCGGCGGATGCAATATAAAAGGCCGCCGTTAATCCGGTCTCTTTGTTGTAGCGGTCTCCTACGTATGCCTTAACGGATTCAGTGCGTTCCGAACGAACCAATGCCACAGCACAACCACCAAAACCGGCTCCCGTCATACGAGCGCCGATAACGCCGTCGCAATCCCATGCATTATGAACCAAGCTATCCAGTTCCTTACCGCTAACCTCATAGTCGGTCTCCAACGACGCATGCGAAGCGTTCATCAATTTACCGAATTGTACAATATCATTTTTTTCCAGCGCCTCAACAGCACGCTGCGTGCGACGATCTTCGGTAATAGCATGACGGGCACGACGGTAAATAGTCTCCGGCATGTCAGCCTTTGCCTTATCCAAAATCTCTTCTGTGGCATTACAAAGGCTTGATACGTCAGCATAGCGTCGCAGAATTTCGAGAGCCTGAGTACATTCCTTAACACGATCGTTGTATTTAGAATCCTTCAAGCCACGCTTTTTGCGCGTATCCATAATCAAAATATCGTACCCGTCCAGCACAAGCGGGGCATACTGGTATTCGAGTGTTCCGGTATTTAAATAAATAGCCTGACCTTCTTTGCCCATAGCAACAGCGAACTGATCCATGATGCCGCAATTCATGCCCACATATCCATTCTCCGCCGTTTGACCGAGCAGAGCAATATGATCGTTTTGCATAGGAATATTATAAATCTGCCCTAATGCATACCCGGTGACAACCTCCAAGGATGCCGACGAAGACAGGCCGGAACCATTAGGAATATTGCCAAACACCCACATATCGAAACCGGACGAAATCATATTCCCTTCTTGAGCCATAGCCCAAATAACACCACAGGGATAAGCCGTCCAAGTGTGGTTGGAGTGTGGCTCTAATGTATCTAAAGAAAACTCGTAAATCCCTGATTGTGAAAAGTTCTCAGAGAAAAAACGAAGCTTACGATCATTGCGCTTGCGGATAGCAACATATGTACCCATTGAGAGCGCGCAAGGAAATACATGGCCTCCATTGTAGTCGGTATGTTCGCCAATTAGGTTGACGCGACCGGGCGCAAAAAATACGCGAACATTTTTCGCATCACCAAACGATTTTGCAAACCCTTCTAAACAATTTATTTGACGCATAATAAAATGTCTCCTACTTATTCTAGAACAATCCGGAAATTTTACCCGAATCATCCACATCAATACGTTCTGCTGCCGGCAATTTCGGCAGCCCCGGCATAGTCATAATGTCACCCGTGAGAACAACAACAAATCCTGCACCGGCGGAAATTTTTACTTTTTTTACAGTCACCGTAAAGTTTTCAGGCGCACCGAGCTTAGTAGGATCATCCGAAAAACTATACTGTGTTTTTGCCATACAGATCGGACAATGACCAAACCCAAGAGCCTCCAGTTGCGCAATCTGCTTTTTTGCTGCGGGCAAAATAGAGATTCCGTCACCGCCGTAAACCTTTTTCACAACAGCCTCTATCTTATCTGAGATTGTTCCTTCAAGATCATACGCAAAGGTGAAATTTCCCTGTTCTTCATCGCAAAGTCGAACAACTTCACGCGCCAACGCTTCGCCGCCCTTGCCACCATCTGCCCATACCGTTGATAATACGGTATTAACCCCCATGGCACGACACTTCTCAATAATAAAGTTAATCTCGGCATCGGTATCGGTCGGAAAACGGTTTACCGCCACCACACAAGGCAACTGATACACCTGTTTTATGTTAGATACATGGCGCAATAAGTTTGGAATACCCTTCTCTAGGGCATTCAAATTTTCATCGTTAAGCTCGGCTTTGGGCAGTCCACCGTGCATTTTTAAAGCACGCACCGTAGCCACCATAACAACAGCATCGGGGACAAGGCCGGCCATACGACACTTAATATCAAGGAATTTTTCAGCACCCAGATCAGCACCAAATCCCGCTTCAGTAATGGTGTAATCACCCATTTTAAGTGCCAATTTTGTTGCCATAACAGAATTGCAGCCATGAGCAATATTGGCAAAAGGACCACCATGCACAAAAGCAGGAGTGCCCTCCAAGGTTTGCACTAAATTGGGTTTTATCGCATCTTTCAAAAGCGCCGTCATTGCACCGGCAGCCTTTAAGTCACCACATGTTACTGGCTGATCGTCATAGGTATAACCGATAATGATCCGCGACAGACGAGCTTTAAGATCGGAAATGGAATCTGCCAAGCAAAGAACCGCCATAATCTCACTAGCGACCGTAATGTCAAATCCGTCTTCGCGAGGCACACCGTTTGTTTTGCCGCCCATGCCGTCAACAACAAAGCGCAGCTGTCGGTCATTCATATCTACGCAGCGTTTCCACGTAATTTTACGCACATCAATACCAAGGGCATTACCTTGATGGATATGATTATCCAACATAGCAGCTAATAAGTTATTAGCGGCACCAATAGCATGAAAATCACCGGTAAAATGCAAATTGATATCTTCCATCGGCACGACCTGCGCATAGCCCCCGCCTGCCGCACCGCCTTTGATGCCAAAAACAGGGCCTAGAGAAGGCTCACGCAAGGCAACCGTAACATCCTTACCGATGCGGCGCAAACCATCGGCAAGACCAATCGTTGTTGTCGTCTTCCCTTCTCCGGCCGGGGTGGGCGTAATGGCCGTAACAAGAATCAGTTTACCATTTTTCCGGTCTGTTTCTTGGAGTAACGACGGATCAACCTTGGCCTTGTATCGCCCATATTGCTCCAAATACTTCTCGTCCACATGGGCACGAGCAGCAATATCAGTAATCGGCTCCATCCGGCAAGCTTGTGCGATTTCAATGTCAGAAAGATATGCCATATCCTGCACTCCTTGTTATATAGTCTTTATTTGAAATAATGAACCGCCGATTCAAACATACGAATATCATAATTACCGGGAACGTTTTGATACAAACCATCACCAATGCGCTCACTATGACCCATTTTACCAAACACGCGACCGTCTGGCGATGTAATGCCCTCAATGGCGAAGATAGAACCATTGGGATTATAGCGAATATCCGCAGTTGCCTTATTATCCAGATCGACATATTGGGTTGCAATCTGTCCGTTTCGGGCCAGCTCTTGAACAAGTGCCTCGTCAGCTAAGAAGCGGCCTTCACCGTGCGAGATAGCAACATTATACACATCCCCTACCTCAGTTAAAGCCAACCAAGGAGACTGATTCGAGACAATACGAGTTCGAACAATGCGCGACTGGTGACGACCAATCGTGTTAAAGGTCAAGGTCGGACAGTTAGCATCCGTATCAATGATCTTACCATACGGCACCAGACCCAATTTAATCAACGCCTGGAATCCGTTACAGATACCGCACATGAGGCCGTCGCGGTTCTCCAGAAGATCGGTGACCCCTTCTTTTACGGCAGCATTGCGGAAGAATGCCGTGATAAACTTACCGCTACCGTCCGGCTCGTCACCACCCGAGAATCCGCCGGGCACAAATACAACCTGAGACTGTTTAAGCTGTTTAACAAAGCGCTCAACGCTATCCTGAATACCAAGAGCCGAAAGATTGTTGATAACAAGAATCTCGGGCTCGGCGCCGGCATCGCGAACCGCTTTGGCGCTATCATATTCACAGTTGGTTCCAGGGAAAACAGGAATAAGTACCTTGGGTTTAGCCACGCGAATAGACGGTGCTTTTCGCTCTTTGGCCTGATAAGAGAAGTTGCACATCTGCGACTCGGGCGTAGGAATATTGCAGGCAAAGACACTTTCCAGTTTATTTTCATAAATGCCGAGAAGCTCATCCATAGCCAGACACTCTTGCCCGCGAGAAAGTTTGCCGTCATCAGTTACCGTACCAACAACAAGCGCACCGTCAATATCTTCTGTTACTTCCAATACAAAAGAGGCATAACTGTAGCCAAAGAGAGTTTGGTTGCTGATATTAGCATCAACAGCAACACCTAAACCATTGCCAAATGCCATCTTCATGATCGCTTCGGCAATGCCACCGAGCCCCGGCGTATAGCAGGCAACTGCCTTACCGCTGCGCATCAGCGCAGTAACCTGTTCAAATACAGAAAGCAACGACTCGGTCTTAGGCAGTCCATCCACGTCATACTCAGGAGAAAGGCAAACAATTTTGTGACCGGCCTTCTTAAATTCAGGCGAGACCATATGAGTAATCTTATCGGTCGTAACAGCAAAGGATACCAGCGTCGGCGGAACATCAATATTCTCAAAGGAACCGCTCATCGAGTCTTTACCGCCAATGGAGCCGATTTGAAGCTCTTTTTGTGCGCGAAAGGCACCAAGAAGAGCCGCTAAGGGTTTTCCCCAACGCTTACTGTTCTTGCCTAATTTTTCAAAGTATTCCTGGAATGTCAAATATACATCTTCAAATTTGGCACCACACGCAACCAGCTTGCATACCGACTCAACAACTGCCAAGTAAGCACCATGATACGGACTTTTTTCGGTGATGAAAGGATTATATCCCCAAGACATCAACGATACATCGTCGGTGTGTTTCTTTTCGACCGAAATCTTTTGCACCATAGCTTGTACCGGCGTAAGCTGATATTTACCGCCAAACGGCATAAAGACTGCCCCTGCACCAATGGTTGAGTCAAACCGTTCTGACAGACCGCGTTTTGAGCAGATGTTCAAATCACTAGCCAATTTCTTATAGTTATCCACAAATGATCCGTCGACGGTTTTGTCATAAGATTCAGGCTTGCCTGTTTCAATGCTGATATGCTTAGGGGCACCGTTTGAATTAAGGAATTCGCGACTGATATCAACAATCTTCTTCCCGTTCCAATTCATCACCAAGCGGGCTTCTCCCTGAACCACAGCCACCTGACAAGCTTGCAGATTCTCTTCAGCAGCCAGACGAAGGAAGGCATCTACATTTTCCTTTTCAATAACAACCGCCATGCGTTCCTGCGATTCACTAATGGCCAGTTCGGTACCATCAAGACCCTCATACTTCTTGGGAACCGCATTGAGGTTAATAATCAAGCCGTCTGCTAATTCACCAATGGCAACCGAAACACCGCCGGCACCAAAGTCATTGCAACGTTTAATCATGCGGGTAGCGGTTGGGTTGCGGAACAATCGCTGTAATTTACGCTCCTCAGGAGCATTACCTTTCTGAACCTCTGCGCCACACGTCTCAACCGAGTGAGCGTTATGCGCTTTTGAGGAGCCGGTTGCGCCGCCAATACCGTCACGCCCCGTGCTTCCGCCAAGCAAAATAACAACATCACCGGGCGTCGGACGCTCGCGTCGAACGTTTTCCTGCGGCGCTGCAGCAATAACAGCACCGATTTCCATGCGTTTTGCCGCATAGCCGGGGTGATAAATCTCGTCAACAATACCGGTAGCCAAACCAATCTGATTGCCGTAAGAGGAATAACCGGCCGCCGCCGTAGTAACAATCTTTCGCTGCGGCAATTTACCGGATATAGTTTCATTAACCGGTTTAAGCGGATCTGCCGCACCGGTTACACGCATAGCGCCATACACATAGGATCGACCCGACAGCGGATCTCGAATGGCACCACCAATACAAGTAGCAGCACCACCGAACGGCTCAATCTCGGTAGGGTGATTATGGGTTTCATTCTTGAACAAAAGAAGCCAAGGCTCGGTAACACCATCAACGTTTACGTTGATCTTGACCGTGCAGGCATTTATTTCTTCCGATTCATCCAGTTTATCCAGTTTACCGTTCTGTTTAAGATACTTAACGGCAATGGTGGCAAGATCCATCAAACAAATCGGGTTGGTGCGACCAATTTCTTTGCGAACGGCCAAATATTCCTGATAAGCCGCTTGCAGTGTATCATCCTCAAAGGTGACGGAATCAATCTCTGTCAAGAAAGTGGTGTGACGACAATGATCCGACCAATAGGTGTCAATCATACGAATTTCCGTGATAGTGGGATCCCGATGCTCGCTGATGAAATACTGCTGACAAAAGGCAATATCGTCGGCATCCATAGCCAAACCGTAATCTCGAACAAAATTCTCTAACTCATTGCGATCAAGGTCAGTGAATCCATCCAACGTACGTACCTGTGTAGGAACATCATAGTTAGCACGCAGTGTCTCCGGCATAGCCAAAGAAGCCTCTCTGGCCTCAACCGGGTTAATGACATATTTTTTAATTTGAGCAATCTGATCTTGGCTCAAGTTGCCGCTCAGAACATATACCTTGGCTGAATGAATGATCGGACGATCCCCTTGCGAGATAATCTGAATACATTGCGCGGCCGAATCGGCGCGCTGATCAAACTGACCGGGCAAATATTCAACCGCAAACACTACGGCGTTGTCTGCCTGTAAGTCATCACTCACAAGATCCAACTGCGGTTCAGAGAAAACCGTCTTTTTGGCATAATCAAATAGCTCTTTGGTGATATTTTCAGCATCGTAACGATTGATCACGCGTACGTCCGTTAACGATTCGATACCCAATAACGTACGAGCATCACTCAGTAAAGACTTAGCTTCATGAGCTAGTTCTTTTCTTTTTTCAACATATACTCTGTAAACCATGTTATTCCTCCGAATAGGCCTTCATGGCGCGTGCACCGATATCGTGACGCCAATAGGCATTACTAAAATGCACCCGCTCCACCACGTCATACGCCTTAGAAATTGCCTCTTTGAGCGATTCACCGACAGCAGTGCAGCCCAGGACTCGTCCTCCGTTAGTAACCAGTATGCCATCTTTTTTAGCGGCACCCGCAACATAAACCTGCCCATCCACATCAGCAGGAATCTCCAGCGGAAATCCTTTATCATAAGCCGAAGGATAGCCGTTAGAAGCCATAATGACACAACAGGCATAAGCGTCCTCAAATACAACATCCGTTTGAGACAACGTCCCATTAGTAACAGCCTGCATAACCGTAAGCAGGTCACTTTTCAACAGCGGTAGCACAACCTGTGTTTCGGGATCACCGAATCTACAATTATATTCGATTACCTTGGGGCCGTTTGGCGTGAGCATCAGGCCAAAATACAAACAGCCTTTAAACGTGCGTCCTTCTGCGTTCATCGCATTTACAGTAGGCAGAAAGATCTTTTCCATGCACTCATCCGCAATTTCTTTTGTGTAATACGGATTAGGGGCAACCGTTCCCATGCCACCGGTATTGAGTCCGGTATCGTTATCCCCCGCTCTCTTATGATCCATAGAAGAAACCATGGGGATGACGGTTTTTCCGTCGGTAAACGAAAGTACCGAAACCTCAGGTCCGGTTAAAAACTCTTCAATAACAATCTGATCTCCGCTGGCGCCAAATGCTTTATCCTGCATCATGCTTTTTACGGCGTCTTGTGCTTCTACAAGAGTATTAGCAATAATAACACCTTTTCCAAGCGCCAACCCATCAGCTTTGATAACCACGGGAATAGCGGCCGTCTCCAAATATTCCAAAGCCTCTTGCATATCAGTAAACACTTCGTATGCCGCCGTAGGAATACCGTATTTTTTCATAAGCTGCTTAGAAAACACCTTGCTGCCTTCAATAATGGCAGCGTCAGCCGTAGGCCCAAAACAAGGTATGCCCTTGGCTTGAAGTGCATCTACGCATCCAAGAACCAGCGGATCATCCGGGGCAACAACCGCATAGTCAACCTGATTTTCCACGGCAAAGGCAACAATAGCCTCGATATCCTTTGCGTTAATATTGATGCATTCGGCATCCTTTTCCATACCGGCATTGCCGGGGAGAGCGTAAAGCTTTTCTACTTGCGGATTTTCATTAAGTTTGCGGATGATGGCATGTTCTCTGCCGCCACCGCCGATAACCATTACCTTCATTGATATCCTCCATTAGTGATGGAACAAGCGCATGCCGGTAAATGCCAGAACCATGTTGTATTTATCGCAACAAGAAATTACCGCGTCATCACGAATGGAACCACCAGGCTCTGCGATGTATTTTACGCCGCTGCGATAGGCACGTTCAATGTTGTCACTAAACGGGAAGAAGGCATCAGAGCCAAGCGCCACATTGGTGCACGAAGCGAGGAATTCCTTGGCTTCAGCATCAGTCAACGGCTCGGGCTGATACGTGAAATATTTCTGCCAGTTACCTTCTGCACAGACATCTTCTTCGTTTTTATTGATATATCCATCAACAACGTTATCACGATCAGCACGACCCAGCGTATCCTTAAAGGGCAGATTCAACACCTTATCATGTTGACGCAAAAACCAGGTATCTGCCTTTGTGCCGGCTAAACGGGTACAATGAATTCTCGACTGCTGACCGGCACCAACACCAATTGCCTGTCCGTCGTAAGCATAGCATACCGAATTGGATTGGGTGTATTTGAGAGTAATAAGAGCAATGATCAGATCTCTTACCGCACTCTCAGGCAAATCTTTATTAGCCGTTACGATATTCGTAAGCAATTCACGATCAATTTTGAAATTGTTTCGTCCCTGCTCAAAAGTAATCCCGTACACCTGTTTGCGCTCAATGGGATCAGGAACAAAAGATGGATCAATTTGGATAACGTTGTAATTCCCTTTGCGCTTTTGTTTTAAGATCTCCAATGCTTCAGGCTCATAGCCGGGAGCGATAACACCGTCAGAAACTTCACGCTTGATCATCTTTGCCGTGGTAACGTCACATACGTCGGAGAGGGCAACAAAATCTCCAAAGGAACACATACGATCCGTGCCACGCGCACGGGCATAGGCACAAGCCAACGGAGATTCATCCAGTCCGGCAACATCATCAACAAAGCACGCTTTTTTTAACGAATCCGACAGCGGAATGCCAACCGCCGCCGAAGTCGGGCTCACATGCTTAAACGAGGTTACGGCAGGCATACCAAGTGCTTCTTTCAGTTCTTTTACCAACTGCCAGCTGTTAAAGGCATCCAAAAAGTTAATATAGCCGGGGCGACCACACAAAATTTGAATCGGCAGTTCCGTCCCGTCATGCATATAAATCTTAGACGGCTTTTGATTGGGATTGCAGCCGTATTTTAACTCAAATTCCTTCATTTTGTTTCTCCTTATATGTTCAATTGAGCAACTATCTCCGATTCGGTTGCGTATTGCTCCAGTATGGGCGCAACAACCGCAGCCAGAAACTCATCAACCTGCGACACACTACGACCAATATATTTAGACGGATCGAGCTGCGCCAATATCTCTTCCTTAGATAAGGGAATCTTCTCATCTGCCGCAATGCGATCAATCAGGTCGTTTTGTCCGCCTTCCAGTTTCACTTTGGCCGCCGCTGCATGAGAATGAACACGAATGATCTCGTGGAGCATTTGACGATCCCCACCACGCTTAACCGATTCCATCATGATGTTTTCGGTCGCCATAAAGGGCAGTTTTTCCATGACTCTACGGTTAACGACCTTATCATAAACTACAAGGCCGGAGGTGATATTGATGTAAATATTCAAAATGGCATCAACAGCAAGGAACGCCTCGGAAACCGAGATGCGCTTATTGGCGCTGTCGTCCAAAGTTCGCTCAAACCACTGCGTGGCAGCCGTCATCGCCGGGTTCATGGTATCAACAATAACGTAACGAGCCAAGGCCGAAATACGCTCACTGCGCATGGGGTTGCGCTTATAAGGCATAGCCGAAGAACCAATCTGTGTTTTCTCAAACGGCTCTTCCATCTCCTCAAACGATTGCAAAATACGCATATCATTCGAGAATTTATAAGCACTTTGTGCAATGCCCGACAAAACACCCAAGAAATAAGAATCTACCTTTCGGGAATACGTCTGCCCAGAAACGGGTGCACAGCTGGAAAAACCCATATCCTCAGCAATCAGCTGCTCTAACTGCTTAACCTTGCTCTCATCACCACCAAACAGCTCCATAAAACTTGCTTGTGTACCGGTGGTGCCCTTGTTGCCAAGCAGTTTCAAATTATCCATCTGATACTGCAGATTTTCCATATCCATAATCAGCTCATGCATCCACAGGGTAGCACGCTTACCAACCGTCGTCAACTGAGCAGGCTGCAAATGAGTATACGCCAAGCAAGGCATGGCCTTGTATTTTTGAGCAAATACCGCTAAATTTTTAACAACCTGCGCCGCTTTTTTCATAACGATCCGCGATGCTTCACGCATGATAATAACATCTGTATTATCACACACATAACAGCTTGTCGCACCCAAATGAATAATCGGCTCCGCCTTCGGGCACTGCTGACTGTAAGCATATACATGACTCATTACGTCATGACGGCAAACCTTTTCCCGTTCAACCGCCACTTCATAGTTAATATCATCCTGATATGCGCGCATCTGAGCAATCTGTTCATCGGTAATATCCAGACCCAATGCTTGTTCTGCCTTAGCTAAACTAATCCACAATTTACGCCAAGTGCGAAACTTATAGTTTTCAGAAAAAATCTGCTGCATCTCCGCACTTGCATAGCGCGTTGAAAGCGGAGACAGATATTGATCCTTGCTCGGCATCTCTTTTCTCCTTATTTATTCTTATTGATCAAACGTTCTTCGACGTCTCCGTTTGTAAGGTCAATATACTTTACATATAGGGAGATTTTGTTGTCGGCATCCAGAGCCGCCCATAGATCCTGCGTAAAACGATTAATATCATTCGGAATGGCAACACGCTCCGGTTCACCTTGGAATGTTGGGATGGGATTACCGTCACATACATAGGTATGAATAAAATGTCCCAAACCATTCAGTGACGGATAAGCGAAGGTATAGCGATTACAAGCTGTTCCCTTTTCATCAGCACTCTTCAAAATACTCATTTGATAGGAAAAGTCATTGTTATCAAAGGTTAACATGGCGCTAATGCGAGGTGTTAAATTGGGAAAGTCGGGCTCAAACTCACGCGATTCCAAGGCGCCACTGAACGACATTCCGTTGTTAAGGCCGTCATAGATGGTATCCGTTTGATCGCCATTGGTAACGATCAGATTATTCTGATAGCTACGAACCGCCGCATAAATAATTAAGCTGGGATCCTCTACTTTCGAGGCATCAAAAGGTTCGGTATATAAATCACCGTCTCTGAGAGTAAAAACACGATTACGACTATTACTGCTGCGCCCCATGATAAAATAAGCCGCACAAGCCTTTGTTCCATCTTCGGTCTTGCCAACAACAATGCCACGGCCAACATAAGAATTGCCTTCGACGCGTTGAGCTATATCTTTCACTTCATAAATGTTCATTTTCTTTCCCTTTCCATCTGGATCTGTTGACAAATCATTTCGGCCGCTTGAGGCAAAATCTTCCATTCCGCCAAGCGCATCACGCGTTTCTGTAAAGATTCCGGTGTATCATTCTCACGAATTGACACCGCCTTTTGCAAAATAATACGACCATCATCAGGAATCTCATTAACAAAATGCACCGTAGCGCCTGTCACCTTAACTCCCTTTTCAAGTGCCGCCTCATGCACACGAAGGCCATAAAAACCTTGTCCGCAAAAGGAAGGAATCAGCGAGGGGTGTACATTTATGATGCGATCCTTATAGTGCGAGGTGAATCGTTCACTTAAAATGCTCATGAATCCGGCTAATATAATTAAATCAATCTGGTTAGCATCTAAGATCTCGATAAGTTTAGATTCAAACGCATCCTGGCCGCCGCAAGCTTTTCGCGTAATGACACACGAAGGTATCCCTGCGCGGGATGCGCGCGTAAGCGCATAGGCATCCGTCACATTGGAAACGACCAAAGAAATTACGCCACTATGAATAATTCCCTTTTCTTGCGCACGAATCAAGGCTTGAAGGTTAGTGCCACCACCGGATACCAAAACAGCAATCCTTACATGATTGTTCATTGGCATACTCCTTAGCAGATCGTGATCTTATTCTCGGATTCAATAATATCTCCGATTACATAAGCATCTTCACCATGCTCATGCAAAATAGCCAACGCCTGCTCGACATCTTCCTTAGCGACAACAACACTCATGCCTACACCCATATTAAAGGTGTTAAACATATCGCGACGGCAGATGTTGCCTGTTTTAGCGATTAAATCAAAAATCGGCAACACTTTCACAGCCGATTCGGTGATACGAGCCCCTAATCCTTCAGGAATACTTCTAGGAATATTCTCGTAAAAGCCACCGCCGGTAATATGCGAAATACCCTTTACCTGAACCTGATCCAGCAGCGCCAAAATCGGCTTAACATAAATACGTGTGGGGGTTAACAAGGTTTCACCTATTGATTTTCCACCCAATTCAGCAATCGGGCGCTTGATATCGGCGTGTTCAACATCAAACACTTTACGAACCAGAGAAAAACCATTGGAATGAACACCGCTCGACGGCAAAGCGATCACGACATCGCCCGCCTTCATCGTTTTATTGTCAATAATCTTCGATTTATCAACAATACCTGTGCAGTACCCGGCCAAATCATACTCATCAACCGGATAGAAACCGGGCATCTCAGCCGTTTCACCACCAATCAAAGCAGCTCCCGACTGCACACAGCCATCACATACGCCCTTGACGATATCCGCAATGCGCTCCGGCACATTCTTGCCACAGGCGATATAATCCAGGAAAAACAGCGGTTTGGCTCCGGCGCAAATAATATCATTAACGCACATTGCGACACAGTCAATACCAACCGTGTTGTGCTTATCCATTAAAAAGGCTATTTTGAGCTTGGTACCAACACCATCGGTGCCGCTAACAAGAACCGGACGAGTAATACCCGTCATGTCCAGCTCAAATAAACCACCAAAACCACCAACATCGGAGCATACGCCCGAGGTCAGAGTTGTGGCAATATGCTTTTTCATTAATTCTACTGCACGATAACCGGCGGTAATATCAACACCGGCTGCGGCATAGCTATCAGATTTCGACTGCATATTCATCGTTATTATTCCTTTCCGTTCCAGCAATAGGTACAAAGATCGCACGGTTCAAGTCCGATTGCCTCAATAATTCCGTCTAACGACTGAAATTCAAGGGAAGCCAAATGCAACTCTTTACAAATTACATCTCTCAGTTTCTTACCGCGCTCTGTCGATGAGTTGCTGTACTCCTCAATATGATTTAATCCTTCTTCGCCTTCCAGATCCATAATGACGCGACGTGCGATCAATTCCATCGGATTGGTAGCTCGGGAAAAATTAAGATATTTGCAGCTAAACATAATCGGCGGACAAGCCGAACGCATATGAACTTCTTTTGCGCCGTTGTCATATAAAAACTCAACCGTTTCCCTTAACTGTGTGCCTCGAACAATTGAATCATCCACAAACAGAAGACTCTTATCTCGAATCAACTCGTGCACAGGGATCTGTTTCATTTTTGCTACGCGATTGCGCTCAGCCTGTCTAGTCGGCGTAAAGCTCCTCGACCAGGTTGGCGTATACTTGATAAAGGCACGCGCAAACGGAATGTCGCTCTCGTTAGCATATCCAATAGCATGGGGCGTTCCCGAATCCGGCACACCGCCAACATAATCAACTCCGTCACAGTTACCACTTTGTTTATCATTTCGAGCCATGATTTGTCCATTACGGTAACGCATGATTTCAACATTGACCCCTTCGTAGGTCGATGTCGGATATCCATAATAGCTCCACAAGAAGGAACATACCCGTTTCTTGGTGCCGGGAGTAGCCAGTTGTTTTATCCCATCATGGGTAATTTCAACAATTTCACCCGGACCAAGTTCTTTTTCGTCCTCATAGCCTAATTTTTTATAGGCAAAGGATTCAAGCGAGACACAATAACCATCCTCAGATTTACCGATTAGCATCGGTAATCGTCCGTATTTGTCACGAGCCGCAATGATGGCACCTGTATCCTTCAAAAGCAAAATAGCCGTCGTTCCGTCAACGATCTGTTGCACAAATTGTATGCCTTCTACAAAATCATTCTTCTGGCTAATCAATGAAGCAATCAGCTCGGTAGAGTTAATACGACCACCCGTCATAGCGTCAAAATGTCCGCCGCCTGCCAGATAGGTATCGATCAATTGTTGAGCATTATTCACGATACCGATCACGCAGATGGCAAAGGTACCCATGCTCGAACGAATCAACAACGGTTGCGGATCATAATCGCTGATGCAACCAATAGCCGATGTTCCCTGCATATCCTCAAATACGTGCTCAAACTTGGTTCGAAAGGGCGAATTTGCAATATTATGAATCTCTCGTTGCAGTCCGATCTCTTTATCGTAGGCAGCAATACCGCCTCGACGTGTGCCCATATGCGAATGATAATCGGTGCCAAAGAAAACATCTTCCAATGCATCTCTTTGGCATACTGCACCAAAATAGCCTCCCATGTATTTGCCTCCTGTGTTATTCGCCGAGGATTCTCTTCATCATTTCCTGATAAGCGTCTTCCACATTACCAAGGTCTCTGCGGAAACGGTCCTTATCCAGTTTTTCGTGAGTATCGCTATCCCAGAAACGGCAGGTATCGGGAGAAATCTCGTCAGCAAGAACGATAGTGCCGTCTGCTAAACGACCAAACTCCAACTTAAAATCAACAAGATCCACATTGAGCTTCTTGAAAAATTTCTTCATGACCTCATTGGTCTTAAAGGCCATAGACTTGATCGTTTCAATCTCTTCTTTCGTGGCTAAACCCAAGGCCAATGCATGATAATCATTGATCAGCGGGTCACCAAGGTCATCGTTCTTATACGAAAACTCAATCGTGGGCTCAGTAAATACAATGCCTTCCTCAACACCGTAACGCTTTGCAAAAGAGCCTGCAGAAATATTGCGAATAATAACCTCTAACGGAACAATAGTGACCTTTTTAACAAGAGTATCGCGATCGGAAAGCTCCTCAACAAAATGTGTGGGGATGCCCTCTTTCTCAAGCTGCTGCATCATATAGTTAGTCACACGGTTATTGATAGCGCCCTTGCCGGCAATGGTGCCTTTCTTCAGACCGTTAAATGCCGTAGCATCATCCTTATAAGAAACCAACAGGACTTCGGGCTGATCGGTAGCATATACGCGCTTAGCTTTTCCTTCGTAGAGCATTTCCTTCTTTTCCATGATTTTTCTCCTTTATTAGCAATTATAAGTTGCACAAATAGTTGCGTCCTTGTTCAGGACCTTCTGGGCATCACTGACCCGTTTCGCATCCAGCGCCGCTGCCAAATCGGCATCATCAACGGCAAGAATCTGAGCCGCAAGCAATGCCGCATTGACTCCGCCATTAATGGCAACAGTTGCCACCGGAATCCCAGGCGGCATTTGCACCGTAGCCAGCAAAGCATCCATACCGTCTAAATTCGATGACTTGCAAGGGATGCCGATCACGGGTAATGTAGTATTAGCGGCAACAGCCCCGGCTAAGTGAGCTGCCATGCCGGCAGCCGCAATAATCACACCAAAGCCGTTCTTGCGAGCATTTACAGAGAAATTACGCGCTTGCTCCGGTGTGCGGTGAGCTGAATAAACATGTACTTCAAAAGGAATATGTAACGATTTAAGTGTGTCAATCGCCTTTTCAATAATAGGCAGATCGCTGTCACTCCCCATAACAATTCCAACTTTTTTCATGAAATTACCTCCAAAAACAATAAAAAGGCGCACTAATCTCATGAGAGAAAAGTGCGCCCAGACGGTCGGCTAACTTCAGCGTTTTTTGATCCTCTGTGGTGCTCCACAAAAATCCGTCAGTCACAAAAAACGACATAAATTTACACCATCAAGTATACAACGAAAGACATATAGTGTCAAGGCACACTTCAATAAACCATACGGTTTTTTGTTCATTTCAGCGCAGTGCTTTTTTCTTTCTGAATAACATCATGAGCGCCGCCCTCAACAATACTTGTCGCACTAACAAGCGTAAGCTTTGCTTTCTTTTGCAATTCAGGGATGGTGAGGGCACCACAGTTACACATGGTCGAACGAACTTTGCTCAGTGACAAAGCCACATTATCCTTCAGGGTACCTGCATACGGCACATAAGAATCAACACCCTCTTCGAAGGACAGTTTTTTATCGCCACCCAAATCATAGCGCATCCAGTTACGAGCGCGACTGGAGCCTTCGCCCCAATACTCTTTATAATAAGTGCCGCCTATGTTAACCTTATTAGTCGGGCTTTCATCAAAGCGAGCAAAATAACGGCCCAGCATAACAAAGTCTGCACCCATAGCCAACGCCAAAGTAATGTGGTGATCGTACACGATGCCGCCGTCCGAACACACCGGAACATAAATGCCGGTCTCTTCAAAATAGCGATCTCTTTCAGCGCAAACTTCAATCAGAGCCGTAGCCTGACCACGACCGATACCCTTGGTTTCGCGGGTAATGCAAATTGAACCGCCACCGATACCAACCTTGATAAAGTCAGCACCACAATCGGCAAGAAAACGGAAGCCTTCGGCATCCACAACGTTACCGGCACCAACCTTAACACTGTCACCATAATTCTTACGAATCCACTCAATGGTCAACTTCTGCCAATCCGAGAAGCCTTCAGACGAGTCGATACACAAAACGTCCGCACCGGCCTCAACCAAAGCGGGTACACGCTCTGCATAGTCACGCGTATTAATACCGGCACCAACAACATAACGTTTGGAGGCATCCAGCAATTCATTGGGATTCTGTTTGTGGTTATCATAGTCCTTGCGGAACACCAGATAACAAAGCTTGCCATCATCGCTGACGATGGGCAAAGAATTCAGTTTATGATCCCAAATAATATCATTTGCCTCTTTAAGCGTAGTTCCCTCTTTTGCCCAAATGAGCTTATTAAAGGGCGTCATAAAGGTTTCCACTTTTACATCCGGCGACATGCGGCTTACACGATAATCTCTGCCCGTAACAATACCGACCAACTTACCGTCAGCCGTACCGTCATCCGTAACGGCAATCGTAGAATGGCCCGTCTTCTGTGTTAAAGCAATTACGTCTGCCAATGTCGCATCCGGACGAATGTTAGAATCACTCTTTACAAATCCGGCCTTATAACTCTTAGCACGACGCACCATGGCAGCTTCATCTTCGACCGACTGCGATCCGTAGATAAAGGATACGCCGCCTTCCGTCGCCAAAGCAACAGCCAGACGATCACCCGAAACAGATTGCATGATCGCCGAAACCAAAGGAATATTCATCGAAATGGAGGGTTGTTCACCCTTCTTATAGCGGACCAGTGGCGTTTTTAAAGAAACATTAGCCGGTATGCACTCACTAGATGAGTACCCGGGAATTAAAAGATATTCGTTAAACGTATGCGAAGGTTCATTAATAAAAATAGCCATTGTCTTATCCTTTCTCAGTGTCCTGCCATAGCTTCACAATAAATGCAGCGGTAAACATTGTGTTTACGATCGGTCAAACGAAACACCTGATCCAGTTCCTGCTCCACCGTAGTAATGCACCGCGGATTCTTACACGAAATTACATTGGTTAATGTTTCCGGCATATCAATCGTTTTCTTTTCCACCAACTTGCCGTTCTTAATTACATTAACAGTAGCATTGGGGTCAACATAACCAATTACGTCTAAATTCAACTGAATATCAGCATCAATCTTAATTATATCTTTTTTGTCCATCTTTTTACTGCTAACATTCATGATCATGGCCACAGGGCACCCCAGATCACCCAGACCAAGAAGATCATACAGCCGCATGCCCCGACCTGCCGTGATATGATCGATCACAACACCATTATGGATAGAATCAATATTCATCGGTTGGCCTCCTCAAGCAGTTTCAAAATCAGCGCCATGCGCATATATTTACCATTAAGCACCTGCTTAAAATAACAGGCACGCGGATCCTTATCGATGGCCACACTAATCTCATTAACGCGCGGCAACGGATGCAGGATGCTCATATCACTCTTGGCGCTGACCAGTTTTGTCGGATCGAGAATATAACTATCTTTAAGTCGCAAATATTCTTCCTCGTTAAAGAAACGCTCTTGCTGTACTCGCGTCATATACAACACGTCCAATTCAGGCATAGCCGATTCCAAGTCTCGCGTTTCTTTATATTCAATCTCGCATTTTTCAAGAACGTTAGTCTTAACATAATCCGGCAGCTTTAATTCGTCCGGAGAGATCAATACGACGCGAATGTTTTTATATCGAGATAGAGCGTTGATTAGAGAGTGCACCGTTCTTCCGAATTTTAAGTCACCACAAAAACCAACCGTGATATCACTAAGTCTTCCCTTTTCACGATAAATGGTTAACAGGTCTGCCAGGGTCTGAGTCGGATGATTGTGTCCGCCGTCACCGGCATTGATAACGGGAATGGATGCATTGAGGGAAGCCACATACGGCGCGCCCTCTTTGGGATGTCGCATGGCAATAATATCCGCATAGCAACTAATTACCTTCGCCGTATCCGCCACACTCTCTCCTTTAGCCGCTGAGGAGCTCGATGCCTCAGAAAATCCAATAACATTTCCGCCTAACTCCAGCATGGCAGCCTCAAAACTTAATCGAGTACGGGTTGACGGTTCAAAGAACAAGGTGGCAAGTTTCTTGCCTTCACACTTATGCGCATATTTAGCAGGATTGGCAATAATATCCTGAGCCGTTGTGAGCAGTTCTTCAATCTCGCTTGTTGAAAGATCCAAAATATCAATCAAGCTTCTCATGCTTGCGCCCCCTTGCTGATCCAGCTCTCAT
>CALBKB010000220.1 GCA_937892635.1 uncultured Clostridia bacterium | reverse complement strand
GATGCCGGCAACGGTGATCTTTTGGCCGTCGCGCAGGGAATAGGAGCCATCCTCGTCGGCTTGGAAAGCACTCAGGCCGGGCAGTTTTAGCTTTTGCACCGCTTCGCGATACTCGCTCATGGGATGTCCCGTCAGATACATGCCGGCGCTTTCCTTTTCCATCTGTAAGAGGGTTTTTGGGTCAAACTCGTCGCTCATGTGATATAGGTCCGATTCGGTTTCTTCAAAATCATCCCCGAACAAACTCAGTTGTCCCACGATGTTGGCCTTGCGCTCGCCGGCGATTGAGTTCATGATGGCTTCATAACTGCGCAGCAGCGTTTGGCGGTTAAGCCCCAACGAATCGAAGGCGCCGCACTTGATAAGCGATTCAACGACGCGCTTATTGACATCGCCGTCGGCCATGCGTTTGAGGAAATCGTAGAGTGACTTAAACGGACCGTTGGCCTCGCGCTCAGCGACCACACCGTCGATGCAGGCCTTGCCGATGCCTTTAATGGCCACCAGACCGTAACGAACCTCGTGACCGTTGGAGGTGAAACCGGCATAGGATTGATTGATATCGGGCGGCAACACCTTCAAGCCCAACGACAGACACTCCTCGCGGAAGAGGGCGACCTTATCGGTCGAGTCGATAACGCTGGTCATCAAAGCGGCCATATACTGGCCGGGGTAGTGACGTTTGAGATAGGCTGTCTTATAGGTGACGTCGGCATAGCAAGCGGCGTGCGATTTATTAAAGGCGTACTTGGCGAATTCAGCCATATCGGCATAGATCTTATTGGCGACCTCTTCCGAAATGCCGTTGGCAACACAGCCGGGTACGACGACATTGCCGTCCTTATCCTTCATGCCGTAGACAAAGATCTGGCGCTCCTCCTCCATTTTATCGGCCTTTTTCTTGGCCATGAAGCGGCGCACCAGGTCGGCACGACCGTAGCTGTATCCTGCCAGCAGACGCACCATTTGCATAACCTGTTCCTGGTATACCATACAGCCGTAGGTAACGTCAAGAATTCCTTTGAGCAACGGATGGTCATATTCAACCGTTTCGGGATGACGCTTGCCCTCAATATAGCGGGGGATAGAATCCATAGGGCCCGGACGGTAGAGGGAGATACCGGCGATAACGTCTTCAATATTCTGCGGTTGCAGTTCGGCCAGCACCCGCTTCATGCCCGGACTTTCCAACTGGAAGACGCCGGTCGTTTCGCCCTTGGATAGCATGTCAAAGGTGGGCTGATCGTCGTACTGCATCATGATGGCCGGATCAAAATCGGGCTCGGTACGGTGGATATCGTCGATCGCGTCTTGAATAACCGTCAGGTTGCGCAGACCGAGAAAGTCCATCTTCAACAACCCCAGATGCTCAACGGTATCCTTGGGATATTGGGTGACGACCGAGGAGTCGCTCACGTGCAGGGGGATATAATCGGAAACCGGCTTATTGGTAATAACGACGCCGGCGGCGTGCATGCCCGTTTGACGGGGCGAGCCTTCCAGCATGATGGCGGTATCGACCAGTTTTCGGACCCGCTCATCTTCGTCGTAGAGTTTTTTGAGGTCGGGGTTGACGTCCAGCGCTTTGGGAATGGTCATTTTCAGGTCGTCGTTGGGAATGAGCTTGGCAACGGCATCGCATTCCCCGTAGGAGTAGCCCAGCGCACGCCCCACGTCTCGCACCGCGCTGCGCGCCTTCATTAAGCCGAAGGTGACGATCTGACAGACGTGATCGGAGCCGTATTTATCAATAACATAGTCGATGACCTCGCCGCGGCGCTCGGTGCAAAAGTCAATATCAATATCGGGCATGGAGACGCGTTCGGGGTTTAAGAAACGCTCAAAGAAGAGGGAGAACCGCACCGGATCGATATCGGTAATGCCCAAGGTGTAGGCAACGATGGCGCCGGCGGCCGAGCCACGGCCCGGACCGACGGGAATGCCTTTGGATTTGGCGTGATTGATAAAGTCCCAAACAATCAGAAAATAGTCGACAAACCCCATCTGATTGATGGTATCCAATTCAAATTTCAGCTGCTTTCGCAGGTCGTCGGTCACCGTTTCATAACGCCGTTCCAAGCCCTGTTCACACAACATGGTCAGATATTCAAAGTGATCCATGTTGTTGGGGGTGCGGAAGTTGGGCAGGTGGCGGGAATTGAAGTCAAATTCAACATTGCAACGCGCCGCAATGTCATCGGTGATCGATACCGCCTCGGGCAGTTCGGAGAACAGCTCGTTCATTTCTTCGGTGGATTTCACATAAAACTCGTCGGTGCCGAAATCCATGCCGCTGCCTTCATCAACGGTGTGGTTGGTCTGTATGCAAAGAAGAACCTTCTGGGCATAGGCGTTTTCCCGAGCCAAATAATGAGCGTCATTGGTGGCGACCAACGGCACGTCCAGTTCGCGGGAAAGGCGGATGAGGCCGGCGTTGACCGTTTGCTGTTCCTGCAGGCCGTGATCCTGAATTTCCAGATAAAAGTTTTCCTTGCCGAAGATATCTATATAATTGAGGGCGATCTCTTTGGCCTGCTCATAATTGCCGTGGAGCAGTTCGCGAGGGATTTCGCCCGACAGACAGGCCGACAGGCAGATCAGCCCTTCGCTGTATTCGCGCAACAGTTCCTCGTCTACGCGAGGCTTGATATAAAAGCCCTCGGTAAAGGAGCGAGAGACCATCTTGCACAGATTATGATAGCCGGTGTTGTTCTTGCACAACAAGACCAGATGGGAATAGCTGTAGCCGGGGCCGCGGTGTTTATCGGTGCGGTGTCCGGGGGCTTTATATACTTCGCAGCCGATAATAGGACGGATGCCTTCGGCTCGGCAGGCTTCGTAGAAATCAATACAGCCGTACATAACGCCATGGTCGGTAATGGCGCAGGACGTCTGCCCCATGGATTTGACGCGCTTGACCAGATCCTTGATCTTGCAGGCGCCGTCCAGGAGGCTGTATTCGGTATGGATATGTAGATGGGTAAAGCCGGGCATATACACCCTCCTTTACTTAATATAGTCTTTAAGCTTTTTCAGGCGACGCGCTATGGCGCTTTTGGAGACGGGCGGATCGCAGAGTGCGCCGATCTCGGTGAGTGACAACTCGGGATGATCCAGACGCAGCTGGGCGCACTCGCGTACATCCTGCGGCAGGCGGGAAAAGGCGCCGATGGCAAGGATGGCTTTAATATCGGCAATCTGGGCGTGGGCGGCTTCGACCTGCTTGTCGGCGTTGGCGGCGTCACAGTTGCCGCGCCGATTGATGGAGGAGCGCACATCCTTTTCGATTTTGGTATTCATTAGCGAAAAGGCGCAGTTGGTGGCCCCCATCAGCGAGAGCAAATCTTCGATGCTTTCACTGTCGCGATAGTAGCATAAAAAACGGTTGCCGCGATCGGTCATAGCGGCCGGATAGCCCAGCTCGGCCAAAAACAGGCTCAACTGATAGGCTGATGAAGCACTGGGCAGGATAAACTCCATTTGGTAACTCTTATCGGGGTCGGTAATGCGACCGGCACCCAAAAAAGCTCCCCGTAAAAAGGCTTGGCGGCAACAGTCCTTGCGCAAGAGCGCCGGATCGGGTCGGCCAAGCGGCCCAATGCCGTAGGCGGCATAGATGGGTGCGGGCGAGGGAATATCCAGATAATAGAAATAGCCTTTGGTGGTTTTGGTTGTGCGGGTATGGGCAAGGATGGAAAAGCGTTCTTTGACGGCCTGTTCAAGGTAAGAGGCCAGGGCGGCACTTTCGGTGCGCAGACGGATACCGTCCTTTTCCTGCTTGGTGCCCAGCCACAAGGCGGCGCAAAGCTTGGCGTCGCGGCAGCAGGCCGATTCGGAAACGGCGGCAATTTCTTTTTTGGCGTCTTGACAGAAACTCATGAGGTGATCCCCAATTCTCGATGGACGACCTCGATCTCCTTGCCGCCCAGCCGCAGATCGGCGGCCAGACG
>CALBKB010000219.1 GCA_937892635.1 uncultured Clostridia bacterium | reverse complement strand
CCGCAAACACGTAAAAATATTCTCAGTGAAATGAAAAGAATTTTGAATTTCTTGTTGCTATAAAAGCACAAATCATATAAAATATACGGATAGGAGGGCGGAACATGGAGAAACCAATTCGTTTACAAAAATATTTAGCTGATAAGGGGCTATGTTCCCGTCGTCAGGGAGAAGTGCTTATCCGAGACGGACGCGTTACCGTCAATGGTAAACCGGCAAGCATCGGTCAAACGGTTGTGGGTAGTGAAAAAATTGCAGTGGATGGTAAACCGCTTCGTTCTACCCGACGCAAACCGTCATATTTGATTCTTTATAAGCCTCGCGGCTTTGTTACCACGTTAAGTGATGAGTTGGGACGACGTTGTGTTAAAGACCTTATTCCCAATATTAGCGCGCGGGTATATCCAGTGGGTAGACTCGATAAGGATTCCGAAGGAATGTTAGTGCTAACCGACGACGGTGAGCTTGCAAACCGTTTAACATCACCCAGTGCACATATTCCCAAAACCTATAGAGTAACCGTTAACGGGGAATTAACTGCTGCCATGATTGAAACCATGAGTCAAGGCATGTCATTGGATGACGGCGAGCAGTTGCAACCGGCCGAAGTCAAGGTACGTGAGCAAAGTGAAACGAGGAGCGTCTTTCATATAACCATTTATGAAGGAAAAAACCGGCAGATTCGGCGCATGTGTGAACAGCTTGGACTGGAAGTTACCTTGCTAAAACGCGAATCGATTGGACAACTTCGTTTGGGAAACATAAAGCCCGGACAAACCCGTTTTTTAACAGATGACGAAATCAATTATTTGAAAACATTATAAAGGTGAAGACAATGAAACAATATGCACAAATGACAAAAGAAGAATTGCTGCAGTTGCATGAGCAGTTAAAGACACAATATAAAGCTATCCAAGCCCAAGGCTTAGCCTTAGATATGTCGCGCGGCAAACCCGGTAAGGAGCAACTGGATTTAAGTGAGGATATGCTTCACTGCATTAAGGATAATGCTGATTGCATGATTGATGGCACCGATGCAAGAAACTACGGCATTATCGATGGCTTGCCGTCAATTAAGAAATTGTTTGCCGATCTGCTTGATGTTGACGATACTATGGTCATTGTTGGTGGCAATTCCTCGTTAACCATGATGTATGACTCGATTGCTCGCGCTATGACACACGGCGTTTTGGGCGGTGATTCGCCTTGGAGTACGCATGAAAAGCGTAAGTTTTTGTGCCCGTCACCCGGATATGACCGTCATTTTGCCATCACGGAGTTCTTTGGTTTTGAATTGATTACCGTTCCCATGACCGAGCAGGGGCCGGATATGGATATCGTTGAAAAGTTAGTAGCTAACGACGATACGATTAAGGGCATTTGGTGTGTACCAAAATATTCCAATCCGGACGGCATCGTCTATTCTAATGAGACAATTCATCGTTTGGCAGCACTTAAACCTGCGGCTAAGGATTTCCGTATCTTTTATGACAATGCCTACGTTGTGCATCATTTGACCGATGAAGAGATCGAAATCCCTGAGATTTTCTCTCTTGCACGCGAACATGGCAATGAAGACATGATCTATGAGTTCGCCTCGACCTCAAAGATCTGTTTCCCGGGTGCAGGCGTAGCATGCATGGTTGCCTCGGAGGCAAACGTTGAATTTATTAAAAAACAAATGTTCTTTCAAACCATTGGCCCTGACAAAATCAACGAGTTGCGTCACATCAAGTACTTTAAGGATATCAATGGGATCAAAGAACATATGCGTAAACATGCAAAAGTATTGCGTCCTCGCTTTGATATTGTCACCGATACGCTGGCGCGCGAGCTGTCGGATTGCGGTGTCGGATCATGGATAACACCCAAGGGCGGCTATTTTGTTTCCTATAATGCTATGCCCGGTTGCGCCAAGCGCATCGTTGCACTCGTAAAAGACGCGGGCGTTACTATGACGGGAGCCGGTGCAACATTTCCTTGTAAACAAGATCCTCAGGATAGCAATATTCGTATTGCGCCCAGTTTTCCCTCCCTTGATGATCTGCAAAAAGCGATGGATGTATTCTGTGTCTGTGCGAAGCTTGCAGTTGTTGAAAAGTTATTGACACAATAAGAATCATCGGACGGTGTGTACTATGAATATTGGTATATCAACATCCTGTTTTTATCCGGCGATAACAGAGAAAACGCTTGAACGCATCGCAAGACTTGGATTTAAGCAAATCGAAGTATTTGTTAACGCGCCATCGGAATCAACCATATCGTATGCCAGTCGATTTAAACAGATGGCAGATTCCTATCAGCTAAATGTCGTTGCATTTCATCCCTTTTCATCCTTTGCCGAAAGTTATTGTCTGTTTGGTGAATATGAGCGACGTAGACAGGATTTTTACGATATTTATAGGGAATACTTTGCTGCAGCCGCAACCATGGGGGCCAATGTCTTTAATTTTCACGGTTGTCGCTCCGATTGGCCGGTCAGTCAGGAAAAGTATTGGGACGTGTATCACACCTTGTTTCGATTAGCACAGAAAGAAGGTATACGATTCTCCCAGGAAAATGTCAACCGACATTATTGCAGTAGCCCTGATTATATTCTCAATATGCGACAAGCGTTGCAACATGATCTATACTTTACGTTTGATGTTAAGCAGGCTATGCGAAGCGGGGAAGACCCTTGTGCTGTGCGCGATGCCATGGGTGAACATTTGATTCATTTCCATGTCAGTGATTATCAAGAAACAGGCGCCTGTGCCTTGCCGGGCAAGGGCATCTGTTCCTATGAAACCATTTTAAACAAGCATCTGCGCAGTGATGCCGTATCCAAGGTAATCGAAGTTTATGCTACCGATTATACCAACGATTCTCAACTCCGAGAAGCTGCTAACTTTATGAACAAATTGTAAATTATTTTTTCCGGTTAACATAATATTGTCACAATATAAAGTTTTAAGAAAAAGAACAATTTTGAGTGAAGAACATAAAATAATTGTTATTTACAAGCCGTAAACATTCATGTCATAATAACAACCATCCTAGGGAAGGGATTGTGATTATGAAAAGAGAACGGCTGTTTCGTAAACAAATTAAAGATCTGAAAAATGTAACTGTTGATTACTACCTTACGACCGATTGTCAAGAGAGAGTCGACAAATATGGTGTTTGTTTAGTAAAGTTTTGCACCAATAATCTGATTGAAGAATATGCGAGTGTTGATCACGTATGGCGTCATCGCGAGCAAGCCGAGCAGATAATTAAACAGTTGGCGGATGGAGAAACAACTCCCGTTTCTTTGACGGATATTATTGATGATTTTTTAGCTGAATAAGAATAATACACAAAAAATAGGAGGTGCCGAAGATATGAAATGCCCTTTTTGCGGACATGAAGAAAGCAAAGTGAGCAATTCGCGTCCAACCGACGATGGACAACGCATTCGCAGACGAAGAGAGTGTCTGAAATGTCAAAAGCGCTTTACAACATTTGAAATTATTGAAACGGTGCCGATTGTTATTGTTAAAAAAGATGGTTCCCGACAAGCCTTTGACAGGGATAAACTGCTCCGTGGACTTCTTAGAGCTTGTGACAAACGGCCCGTACCTTTATCAACATTAGAGCAGGCAGCAGATGAAATTGAATATGCCATTTCCAACTCGATGGAACAAGAGATTTCATCGGTAAAAATTGGCGAATTAGCTATGGAAAAACTGCGCACTATTGATGAGGTTGCCTATGTTCGCTTTGCATCGGTCTATCGTCAATTTAAAGACATCAGCACCTTTAAGAAAGAATTAGATAAACTGTTAAGTGAAAAATGATTGATTTTCATACTCACTCAACCTTTTCAGACGGGACTCTTTCGCCCGAACAACTGATTGAATATGCCTATCAAAACGGGTTGAATATGCTCGCCCTAACCGATCATGATACAATAGGCGGCCTGAAAAGAGCACAAAACGCGGCATTGAAACGCAATATTGCCTTCATTCCAGGCATTGAGCTTTCGGCACAGAACAAAGGACAACTGCACATATTAGGCCTTTCTATCGACATCAATCATCCAATATGGGATGATGTGCACTTACGCATGCGGGAAAGCAGAGAAAGACGCAATGAACTCATTGTTAACAATTTAAAACAGTTAGGTATTTCTATTTCAATGGCAGATTTGTCTCAACAGGCGAAAGATTCCGTTTCGCGTGTTCATATTGCTCGGTTATTAGTTGAAAAGGGGATATGTGAAGATATTAAGTCTGCTTTTAATGAGTATTTGCTGCCTAATGGTAAAGCTTATCACCCCAGGACATTATTTTCTGCTGAAGAATGCATTCATATCATCCATAAAGCCAATGGATTAGCTGTAATTGCCCACCTAAACAAAGTAAATATCGGTGAGTATACCTCATATTTTTCATTTATGGAGCACATGAAAACGCTGGGCGCCGATGGCTTAGAATGTTATTATCATGATTACTCCGTGGAGTTTTCACAAGAGTGTCAAGATATTGCTCGCAAGTTGGGGCTCATTATGACCGGAGGCTCCGATTTTCATGGTCAAAATAAGGACAATCGGATCGGAAGAACACAATTTGGTGTTATCCCTGAATATTTGTATAGTCAATACTGCCAAAATAGATAAACAAGATATCTTGTTTATCTATTTTTTATTTGATTTTAGAAGCATTACATGTTATAATATTGCGTAACATGTATTTTTAATTATGTTTATTGATGAGGTGCAGAGATGGCCAATACATTTAGTGGCGGTATTCATTTTTCTTCCAATAAAGAATTTACACACGCACGCCCCATTGAGCATGTTGAGGAGCCTCAATATGTTGTAATTCCCATGCGACAGCATATTGGCGTACCCTGTACTCCTTTGGTAAAAACGGGGGATTATGTTCATATGGGGCAGAAGATCGGTGATAGCGATGCCTTTATGACAGTCCCTGTTCATGCATCGATTTCGGGTAATGTTATTGATGTTGCTCCGCGTTGGCATCCCAACGGCGAGCGCGTCATGAGTGTTGTCATTGAAAATGATTATCAGGACGATCCCATTCCCGATAAACAAAAAAATATCAAAAACGTGGACAAGATGACCCCTGACGATATTGTTGCATTTTCCCGGGAAATGGGGCTTGTTGGCATGGGTGGTGCAGGCTTTCCCACTCATGTAAAAATCAGGACGGCTATTGACCGCAAAGTGGATACATTGATCATTAACGGTGCTGAATGCGAACCTGTTATTGCAGCGGATGAACGCGCAATGATCGAATACCCTAAATTTATCGTGGGTGGCATTCGCATGCTGATGCGCGCCTTAAGCCTGGACGAGGCTTATGTTGGCATAGAAACCAATAAAGCCGATGCCATATCAACCATGAAAATTATCGGCGAGCCGTATGGTATTCATGTTGTACCGCTAAAAACCAAGTATCCGCAAGGCGCAGAAAAACAGTTGATTCGTTCCATTACAAGACGTGAAGTTAAGCCCGGTGAATTACCGTTTGATGCCGGATGCGCCGTTTTCAATATTGATACTTGTGCATCCCTATATCGAAGCGCAACTACCGGCCTTCCCGTAATTAAGCGAGTGGTTACTGTTTCGGGACCGGCTGTTAAAACCAGTAAAAATGCATTGGCTCGCATTGGTACGCCTATGCAATACCTGTTTGAAGCAGCAGGCGGATTTACCTCGGAGCCCACGAAGATTATTATGGGCGGACCGATGATGGGCATTGCTCAGCACACGCTTGAAGCCCCAATTATTAAACAAACCAATGGTTTGATTGCCTATATAGCTAATAACGTTGAGCTGGTAGAAGACCCTGTGTGTATTCGCTGCGGGCGTTGTGTAAAGGGTTGCCCCATGCACCTTATGCCTAACTACATTAACATGTATGCTAAGAATGAAATGTATGATGAGGCTGAAAAATACAATGTGCTAGACTGTATCGAATGCGGTGCTTGCTCCTATAGCTGTCCGGCAAAAATTCAGTTGGTACAGATGATGAGATTAACAAAATTCAAGGTAACCAGCCAAAGGAAAAAGGAGGGAACACGCTAATGGACGGAAAGTTTTTAATTACTTCGTCTCCGCATATCCGATCCAATGATACAACGCAATCTATCATGCTTTCTGTTTTAATTGCGCTAACACCCGTGGTTATATTCTCCGGATTTTTATTTGGTTGGCGCGCCATTATCATTGCACTGCTTAGCGTGGCATCTTCTGTGCTTGCTGAGGCATTGTTTAATATTTGTTGCAAAAAAAAGCAGACGATCCTCGACCTTTCCGCTGCCGTTTCCGGACTGCTTTTGGCTTTAACATTACCCGTCACCGTTCCGCTTTGGATCCCCATCATCGGTGCTTTCTTTGCCATGATTGTAGTAAAGGGTGTATTTGGCGGCTTGGGTAGCAACTTCATGAATCCGGCATTAGCGGCCCGTGCCTTTTTGTTTATTGCCTGGCCGGTGCACATGACAACCTGGCTCAAACCCTTTGAGTATGATACCGTATCGGTTTTCCTTAATGTCGATGTTGATCAGATTGTCACCAGTGCCACTCCGTTATATTCCTTACGCAACTTTGAATTTAGTTTCAACTCTTTAAGTGACTTATTCTGGGGAAATATAGCTGGTTGTATCGGTGAAACATCGGCTGTCTTACTTTTGATTGGTGGCATCTATCTGCTGGTACGCAAGGTTATAACCTGGCACATCCCTGTGTTCTACATCGCTACAGTCGGCGTCCTTTCTTATCTGTTTCCGACTTCAGGCACACCTATTCAATATGCGGCAGCGCAAATTTTTGGCGGCGGCTTGTTGTTAGGTGCTATATTCATGGCTACCGATTATGCTTCTGCGCCGACGACAAAAAAAGGCCGAATCGTTTATGCCATTGGATGCGGTTTGCTTACCTTTGTTTTCCGTCGATTTTCCAATTACCCCGAAGGGGTATCCTTTGCTATTTTGTTAATGAATTCTCTCGCTTGGTTTATTGACGGAGTAACGAAGCCCAGACGTTTTGGAAAGGGGGGTGCTTTCTATGCCAGAAGAAAAGAAGAGAAGGCAGAACCAGTCGCAACCACTGACTGAAGAAATCAAACAAATCGCCGACGATGTTGCTGAGGCGGCTACTACCGGTGAATTGGCAGAAGATGAGCAATCGCCTATTGCCCAAGTAGAAGCATTAACCCAAGAACCAAACAAGCGCCGCATCCTACCGGCTATACGCAAGCAAGACAAAGATATGGGCGGCAATAACACGATCATGGATATTTTGTTGTTTGGTGTTACTTTGATGGCCATTACTGCGGTTGTGGCTGGCCTCTTGGCGTTTATTCATGCTCAAACGCAACCCATTATCTCTCTGCATGATAATGAGAAAAAGCAAACT
>CALBKB010000218.1 GCA_937892635.1 uncultured Clostridia bacterium | reverse complement strand
TCTTGGAGAACTGGGGAGCGCGACGGGAGGCTTTCAAGCCGTACTTCTTTCTCTCCTTCATTCTCGGGTCGCGAGTGAGGAAGCCGGCCTTCTTGAGGAGGGCGCGGTTCTGCTCGTCAACCAGCAGCAGGGCGCGGGCGATACCGTGACGGATAGCGCCGGCCTGGCCGGAGATGCCGCCGCCGACAACCTTGCAGACAACGTCGAACTTGCCGGTGGTCTGGGTCAGCTCAAGGGGCTGGCGAACGATGTATTTGAGAGTATCAATCCCAAAATAATCGTCCATGTCGCGGCCGTTGATGGTAACAGCGCCGGTACCGGGATAAAGTCTTACGCAGGCAACCGACTGTTTTCTGCGGCCGGTGCCGTAGAAATACTCTTTCTTGGATTCGTACATTCTCTATCCCTCCTTATTTCATGTCCCAGACTTCGGGCTTCTGGGCCTGATGCTTATGTTCTTCGTTCTTATAAACGAACAAACGCTTGGCAGCGTTGCGGCCGATGGCATTATGCGGAAGCATACCCTTAACGGCGGTGGAGATAGCAAAAGGAGAGTTGTTGGCCATCAGCGTGGAGTACTTGATCTCCTTCAAGCCGCCGGGATAGCCACTGTAATGACGGTACATCTTATCATTGATCTTGTTGCCGGTGAGTACCATTTTGTCGGAATTGATGATGATAACGAAATCACCGCAATCGACATGCGGAGTGAAATCGACTTTATGCTTACCGCGAAGCAGAGCGGCGGCCTCAGCAGCCACACGACCCATGGACTTATCAGCGGCGTCGATCACATACCATTTGCGCTCAATCGTCTGAGCGTTCGCCATGAAAGTGCTCATGTTTTCCTCCTGTTTATAGGGCTTTTGCCCTTTTTTTCTCAGCTTTTGTATTATATCCTCCCCATTCCCGTCTGTCAAGTGCTTTTTTTCATTTTTTTAAGTTAGGATAAAGATGCTCCGTTTTTCTCCGTTTTTCTTCGTTTTGCTCGTTTTTGCTCAATTCCTATTTTTAAAAAGTATTCCCACCCCGTCATAACGAGGTGGGAATCTGTTATCCGTGATACAGTTTTTTGGTTTGATAGACCGGCTCGCAGGTGAGGTTAATGCCCAGCTTACGCAGGACGGCGACGTCGGTTTGATTGAGTATAACGCTCGAATGCATCTCACAGCCGCGCAGATCGTGCAGATGCGAGAGCGCCACCTGAGCCATCGGGTTGGTGGCGGCACAGATGGAGAGGGCGACCAGCACCTCCTCGGGATGCAGCCGCGGATTGTGGTTGCCCAGATATTCGGTTTTCAACCGTTGCAAGGGCTCAATGGTGGCCGGCGCCAACAGCAACAGCGGATCGGGCAGTTTGGCCAACACTTTAAGCGCATTGAGCAGCATGGCGGCTACCGGTCCCAACAGGGTCGAGGTTCTGCCGGTTACGATGGTACCGTCGGGCAATTCAATGGCGGCGGCCGGCGTTTGCGCCTGCTCGGCCTTGGTCTTGGCGGCGGCAACGACGGGTCGGTCGTCCTCGCTCAACCCCGACTGCTTGACCAGCAGGTCGATCTTATTAACCTCTTCCTTACTGCCGCTGCCCTTGCGCAGGCTGCACAAAGCAGCATAGTACCGACGCAGGATCTCCTGATTGGCGGCGTCGCAAACGGCCTCGTCGTCAAAAATGCAGTTGCCTGCCATATTCACCCCCATATCGGTGGGCGAATTGTAGGGAGAGGTTCCGTAAATCTCCTCAAAGGTGGCTTTGAGCAGAGGGAAAACCTCGACGTCGCGATTGTAGTTGACCGTCGTCTCGCCATAGGCTTCCAAATGGAAGGGGTCGATCATATTGACGTCGTTGAGGTCGGCCGTGGCCGCCTCGTAGGCGACGTTGACGGGATGTTTGAGCGGCAGGTTCCAGATAGGGAAGGTTTCAAACTTGGCATAGCCGGCCTGAATACCGCGCTTGTGATCGTGATAGAGCTGTGACAGACAGGTGGCCATCTTGCCCGAGCCGGGGCCGGGCGCGGTAATGACAACGAGCGGACGGTCGGTTTGAATATACTCGTTCTTGCCGTAGCCTTCTTCCGATACGATCAGCGGAATTTCATAGGGATAGCCGGGGATATTATAATGCCGATAAACCTTCACGCCCAGCGAATCCAGCCGGTTGGCAAAGGCGTCGGCGGCACGGTTGTCGCCGATATATTGGGTCAGCACCACCGACCCGACGTACAGACCAAGGCCGCGGAAGGCATCAATCAATCGCAGCACGTCCAGATCGTAGGTGATGCCCAGATCGCCGCGCACCTTGTTCTTCTCAATATCGTTGGCGTTAAGAACAATAACCAGCTCGGCCATGTCCTTGAGCTCCAGCAGCATCTGCACCTTACTATCCGGCGCAAAGCCGGGCAGAACCCGCGCGGCATGAAAATCGTCAAAGAGCTTGCCGCCGAATTCCAGATACAGCTTGCCGCCGAAATCGGCGATGCGGTTTTTGATATGCTCCGATTGCAGTTTCAGATATTTTTCGTTGTCAAACCCCGTCCTGTTCATACGTCCTCCGATTAAAACATCGTTTCTATCAGTTGCTGGGCGGTGATGCCGCCGATGTATTTCTTCAAGGGCAGATCGCGAATGGCCAGCATAATGTCTTGCTCACGGTGCGGCACACCGCACAAGGCCTGCTCCAGTTCGCTAATCTCGCCAAAGGCGAAAAAGTCGCCCGTAATGCGTACGTTATGAATCACTTCCTGGGAAATGTTCATCTGCACCTCGATCAGCCCGGCCGGGAACTTGGCCGCCTTGGTAAAGGCATAGCTCGGATTTTCGCCAAAGTTCCAGTCCCAACGGCTGTACTTTTCTGCCTGCAAGATCTTGGCCTGCTCGATATCCTCCTCGGTAAAGGAGCAAACGGTAAAGGTCTCGTGCGTCTTTTTGACGTACTCGGCCAGCCCCGACATAAACGCCTCTACGCTCATCGGCTCGGCCAGATGCTCGGAGATGTTAGACACGCGCGCGCGTACGCTGGCAATGCCCTTGGACTTGATCTTGAGCGGATGCACTTGCAGCGCACCCGACAGATCGGCCATGCCCACCTCAAACAGAAGCGTGCCGTGATGCAAGAATCGCTTGCCCACCTTGGTCTGGGCGTTGCCCGAGATCTTCTTGCCGTCGATCTCGATATCGTTACGCCCCGTCAGCCCTGCATTGACGCCCAACGAACGCAGATAGTCCACCACCGGCGCCGTAAAGCGCGCAAAGGACAACTCGTCCCCTTCGGTCGCCTTGGTCATAAAGGAAAAATTAATGTTGCCCAAATCGTGGAAAACCGCACCGCCACCCGTGATGCGGCGCACCACGCGAATGCGATGCTCGTTGACATAGTCAATGTTGATTTCGCTGTACGCATTCTGGTTGCGCCCAATAATGATCGACGGGCCGTTGCGCCACAAAAAGAAGATATCCTCTTTATACTCGCGCAACAAATGCTCTTCCATGGCTAAATTGTAGGTCGGATCCGTGTTCTCAGATACATAAAATAACATATGTGTTTTTCCTATCATAAATATAAGAATAGTTCCTATTTATCGAATAACGTCCTTGCCCATATAGCGGCGCAGGGCTTCGGGGATGCGGATGCTGCCGTCGGCCTGCAGGTTGTTTTCGAGGAAGGCGATGAGCATGCGGGGCGGAGCAACGACGGTGTTGTTGAGGGTGTGCGCGAAGTAGTTGCCCTTTTCACCGCGGATGCGGATGCCCAAACGGCGGGCCTGCGCGTCGCCGAGGTTGGAGCAGCTGCCCACCTCAAAGTATTTCTGCTGGCGCGGCGACCAAGCCTCGACGTCGATGCTCTTGACTTTGAGATCGGCCAAATCACCCGAGCAGCACTCCAACGTACGCACGGGAATATCCAGCGAACGGAAGAAATCCACGGTATTGGTATAGAGTTTAACAAACCATTCGGGGCTATCTTCCGGCTCGCACACGACGATCATTTCCTGCTTTTCAAACTGATGGATACGATAGACACCGCGCTCCTCAATGCCGTGCGCACCCACCTCTTTGCGGAAGCAGGGCGAATAGCTGGTCAGCGTCTGAGGCAACGATTCCTTGTCCAGGAAGGTATCGATAAATTTACCGATCATCGAATGTTCACTCGTACCGATCAGATAGAGGTCTTCCCCTTCGATCTTATACATCATGTTTTCCATCTCGGCAAAGCTCATAACGCCGTTTACCACCGACGAGCGAATCATAAAGGGCGGAATATAATAGGTAAAGCCACGCGCGACCATAAAGTCGCGGGCATAAGAGAGAATGGCCGAGTGCAACAGAGCAATATCGCCACACAGATAATAAAAGCCGTTGCCAGAGGTCTTTCTCGCGGCATCCAGATCAATGCCGTGCAGGCGCTCCATGATATCCACGTGATAGGGCACCTCGAAATCCGGCACCAGCGGCTCACCGATGCGCTCCACCTCAACGTTCTCGCTGTCGTCCTTGCCGATGGGTACCGAGGGATCGATGATGTTGGGAATGACCATCATGCGCTGCTTGATCTGCTCTTCCAGCTCCGGCTCGCGGGCCGACAGTGCCGCCAGCTCCTCACCAATGGCCGCCGCCTCTTTCTTGGCTGCTTCGGCCGCGTCACGGTCTCCCTTGGCCATAAAGCCGCCGATCTGCTTGGACACGGCGTTGCGACGGGCACGCAACTCGTCACACTTGCCCTTGGCCGCGCGATACTCGGCATCCAGCGCAATCACCTCGTCCACCAGCACCAGCTTCTCATCCTGAAACTTCTTCTTTATGTTCTCCTTGACCACGTCAGGATTACTTCTAAGAAATTTAATATCAATCATGGGGGCTCTCCTTATACAGATAGTATATTTATGACAAAATATTACAATTTATTTGGATAAATGCTCAGCCAATTCGGTTAAATCCTCATCGGAGTAGTACTCGATCACCAGTTTGCCGCCTTTGCGTGACGGACTGACCGATACTTTGCGACCCAGCGCCGCCGTCAGATCGACGGCCAAGGAATCGTAGTACAGGCGGTCAACGGGCAGTTTACCCTGACGGGGCGGCATCATCTGCTTTTTGATTAAGGCATCCAGCTCACGCACCGTCAGATCCTTGTCTACACACTGACGGGCCAAATCCGAGATGCGCTGATGGTCGCCGCAGGAAAGCAGGGACTTGCCGTGCGCCAAGGAGAGTTTTCCTTCTTCCAGCAGGGCAATCACGTCAGCCGGCAGGGTCAGCAAGCGCAGGGCGTTGGCCACGACGGGACGGGACTTGCCGACGCGCTTGGCCATCTGCTCCTGCGTCATGCCGAACTCATCGGACAGACGCTTATAGCCTTTGGCCTCCTCAATAATATTCAGATCTTCGCGCTGCAGATTTTCGATCAAAGAGATCTCCATAATCTCCTGCGCCGAAACATCCTTTATTATAATAGGAAGTTTTTTGATACCGGCGATGCGGGACGCCCGCCACCGACGCTCACCGGCGATGATGCGATAACGCCCATTCCCTAAGGGTGAAACTAACAGCGGTGTCAGCACGCCGTGCTCGCGAATGGACTCGGCCAACTCGTTGAGCTTTTCCTCGTCAAACAAAACGCGGGGTTGCTCACGGTTGGGCTCAATGTCGGAAATGCTTACCAGAACCGGGCCGTTCTCGGCTGCTATGGTCGGCTCGGCAATCTCCAGATTATTATCTTCAAATAGGACGCCCAGGCCCTTTCCCAATCCTTTTTTTATTGCCATGTCAGATCCTCCCGTTTCGTTTTAGAAATTCTACCGCCACCGCGTCATAGGCGGCCGCGCCTTTGCAGTTGCGGTCGTATTGCAACACGCTCATGCCATGGCTGGGGGCTTCGGAAATGCGGACATTGCGCGGTATGGCCATGTCATACATTTTATCGGCAAAATATTTTTTAATCTCCTGCGCCGCCTGCAAACACAGGTTAAGCCGACCGTCGTACATGGTCAGCAGCACACCCTCCATCTCCAGACGCGGATTAAACCGCTGGCGCACCAGGCGAATGGTGTTAGTCAACTGAGACAAGCCTTCCAAGGCAAAATACTCGCACTGAATGGGGATGAGCACCGTGTCGGCCGCGTTGAGCGCGTTGAGGGTCAGCATTCCCAAAGAGGGCGGACAGTCAATAAAGATATAATCAAACTTATCACGAATGGCATAGAGCGCCTTTTTTAACAAATATTCGCGATTTTCCACCTCGACCATCTCGATCCCCCACACAGGGCTCTTGTAAACATAGGGGTTTTCATGGGGAACCTTGTCCTTGATTTCATCGAACCATGTATGATTGATAGTATAGTTAATAGCCATAATATATATATCTCCTTTTGATTTTGATTGTGGGTCCGGTCCCCACACCACCTTTGTGGCTACTGCCGGCTTGGGTGGGCCTCTCTCGCCTCACCTCTTGAGTATAGTATACACTATGCGGAGCCATTTGTCAAGCGTTTTGGGAAAAAAAGTTCCTCAAAATCCTTCGTCATTTTGCACAAAAAAAATGCTAGATTGAGCGACCATTAAAAGTTCCGCTCGCTGCGAAGCTGGGGCGTCCGACAGCGAGCGGCCAAAAAGACTATCAAGTGTTTTTCTTGAGGTGGGCTGGATTTTTACATCCAGCCCAGCTTGCGGCTTACCTCGATGAAGATGTCCTCTTGAACATCGACCTCTGCGTAGTCCATCTGCCAACCCTCTTCTCTGTAGATGTAGGGTTCTCCATGAGGAACTCTGTCCTTGATTTCGTTGTACCACTGGATGTTGATAGTGTAAGTAGTCATAATTTTTATTTCCTTTCCTTTTTTGTACCTTAATTATAGCATGAAAAAAGGGGTTTGTCAAGCCCCTTTCTTTATTTTTTTTATTCAGCTACAGGACCGAGCAATTTATAGGTATTGTATAGTTCACTGAAAGCATTTTCCATTATAGTGACTTCAACCTCTACAATGTCGCCTACTGCGAACTGTGCAAACTGATTGCTAGTGATGTCAAGAGTCACTGCAAAATCATCATTTCGCACGCCCATCTTGTATACAGGCTTGCTCTGGCTACGGCTTATCGTTTCCTCTGCATAAGCCATCTGGGCCCCTTCACAGCCAACGGAATAGATTTCAACTTCTGTCTGGTTGACGCTTACAAAAATAAAGAAGATCAGAAGACCGACAACCAGAATGCACATCACAGCCATGAACACATCAAACAAAGTATCAAACATTTTAATTACCTCCGTTAGCTTTTTTTAATGCTTTTTTTCTTTTTCTGATTTCAAATTCATCTATATTAAAAGCTCCGCTTACATACATCATCGTAAGCATCGCAAAAATATATGCTTGCAAACAACCGCTGAAAATATCAAAATAAACAGAAAGTACAGCCGGTATTCCTATTTGT
>CALBKB010000217.1 GCA_937892635.1 uncultured Clostridia bacterium | reverse complement strand
CTCGTAGTGCTCTCTCTTACGGAGCTCCGAAAGCACTCCGGATCTTGCGCACTGTCTCTTAAATCTTCTAAGAGCACTGTCGAGCGACTCGTTTTCTTTAACTTTAACGACTGCCATTATGTTCTACCCTCCCTCCGAATACGAAACCTTCAAACTACGTGTTTAATTATAATAAACCAATTTGCTGTTGTCAAGCAATATTTTACTTTACAACCAAGTTAATCAATTTATTTTTTACATAAATCGTCTTAAATACCGATTTTCCTTCTATTGCTGCCTTAACTTTTTCGTCAGAAAGTGCTTGATTGACGACAATTTCTTGCTCTTGATCCGGAGTGATCGCGATCACACTACGCAATTTACCGTTAATCTGAACAGGAATATTGATACTTTCATCAACAGTTTTGCTTTCATCAAATGACGGCCAAACTGCCAAAGTTGTAATATCTTGCGTATGTCCACATAACTGCCACATTTCTTCAGCAAGATGAGGGGCAAAGGGACTGACAAGCAAAATGAAATCGCTCAGTGCCTTCTTAGTAATTGAACCAACACTGTAAATATCATTAAGCAATGCCATCAGCGCAGCAATGGCGGTATTGAATTTCATGTCTTCAATATCGGCCGATACCTTCTTGATGGTCTTATGGAAATTACGTTCGAGCGTGCCGTAATCATCCCCGTCGCACATCATATCAAGAAGATTGAATACACGCTCTAAGAAACGCTTACAACCTTTAATGGATTGACTTGACCAGGGAGCTGCCTTTTCAAAGTCACCGATAAACATGATAAAAAGGCGAAGGGTATCAGCGCCATATTCTGCCACCACATCATCGGGATTAACGACGTTGCCGCGGGATTTGGACATTTTTTCGCCGTTCTCACCGAGAATCATGCCGTGAGAGGTGCGTTTCTTATAGGGTTCACAGGTGGGAACAACGCCGATATCATATAAGAATTTATGCCAGAAACGCGAATATAACAGGTGAAGGGTTGTATGTTCCATGCCGCCATTGTACCAATCGATCGGTGTCCAATAGGCCAACGATTCTTTGGAGGCAAGCGCATCGGCATTCTTAGGATCAATGTAGCGCAGGAAATACCAAGACGAACCGGCCCACTGAGGCATGGTATCGGTTTCACGACGGGCAGGAGCACCGCAATGCGGACATGTGGTATTGATCCAATCGGTCATCTTAGCCAGCGGCGATTCGCCGTTATCGGTGGGTTCATAACTCTCTACATCCGGCAATTGCAACGGTAATTCGCTTTCGGGGATGGGCACCCAACCGCACTGTTCGCAATATACCATAGGAATTGGCTCACCCCAATAACGCTGACGAGAGAAGACCCAATCGCGCAATTTGAAGTTAACTTTCTTACTGCCTATTCCCTCTTTTTCAAAAAACTCAATTACGGCAGCAATGGCATCCTTGACTGATAACCCATTGAGGAACCCTGAATTGATCATGGTGCCGTTTTCAATATCCGTGTATGCTTGCTCCGACACATCGCCGCCATCTACCACCTGAATAACGGGAAGATTAAACACCTTGGCAAATTCATAGTCACGCGTATCATGAGCAGGAACGGCCATAATAGCGCCGGTGCCGTACGACATCAAAACATAGTCTGATACAAATATGGGAATCTCATTTCCGGTTGCCGGGTTAATGGCAGCAATACCGTCAAGGCAAACACCCGTTTTGTCCTTATTGATTTCACTGCGTTCAAAATCACTCTTGCGGGCGGCCGCTGCAGCATATTCTTTGATTGCATCATAGTTTTTCAGCAGATCTTTATTTTCTTCGATCATCGGATGCTCCGGCGAAATGACCATATAGGTTGCGCCGAAGATGGTGTCAGGACGCGTCGTAAAAATTAACAAATCATTCCCCGCGGTTGTCTTGAAAGAAACCTGCGCACCGTAGCTTTTCCCGATCCAGTTTTTCTGCTGTATCTTAACTCGCTCAATGAAATCAACTTGATCCAAATCTTCAATCAGTCGATCCGCATATTCGGTAATTTTAAGCATCCACTGGCTCTTAACACGCCGCTCAACCGGAGAACCGCATCGCTCACAGACACCGTTGACAACTTCTTCGTTGGCTAATACGCACTTGCAAGAAGTGCACCAATTAACGGCCATCTCTTTTTTATAAGCTAACCCCTTCTTGAACAACTGTAAGAAGATCCACTGCGTCCACTTGTAATATTCGGGGTCGGTTGTTGAAATTTCGCGCGACCAATCAAACGACATACCGGTGGCTTTAATTTGCTCTTTGAAGTGAGCGATGTTTTGTGCGGTTACAATTTTAGGATGTATTTTGTTTTTGATGGCGTAGTTTTCGGTCGGTAAGCCAAAGGCATCCCATCCGATCGGGAACAAAACATTGTAGCCGTTAAGACGACGCTTACGCGCCACAACGTCCATTGCAGTGTACGGACGAGTGTGTCCTACATGCAATCCCTGCCCAGACGGATAAGGGAACTCAATAAGCGCATAGAATTTCGGCTTATCGGAGTCGGTACCCGTTTTGAACGAATCGTGTTTTTCCCAATGGTCTTGCCATTTTTTTTCAATTGCAGCAAAATCGTATTTCATGTTATGCCTTCCTGTCAGCCTTATGGCAAATTATTTTTTGAATTGGTCTATCTCAATCTCTTCGGCGTCAGCCCAAAGTTTTTCCAGATTATAATAATCTCTTGCCGTGGGATGAAAAATATGCACCACAACACTGTCATAATCCAGCAAAATCCAGTTGCCGGAGCTGTATCCTTCCCGATGCGAAACGACAACACCGTCTTGTTCCAATTTAAATTCAACCTCGTCGGCAATAGCCTTAATCTGTGTCACAGAGGTACCGTTACAAATAATAAAATAATCAGCCACGGCCGTTAATTTATCAATCTTAAGCACCTTAATATTAATGGCCTTGCGATTCTCCATGGCATTAACCGCAGTTGTGAGTATCTTATTCTCCATTTATTTTCCTCTTTCTAAAAGTAATTGATTGTAACACTCAAAGGTATCCGGATGAATGGGCGCCTGCTTATCTAATAGCTCCTGAATCGTCTGTCTCATCGCTTGAAGCATCATGGCATCCAATCCGCAATCGATAAGTGCGCGCACCTCATCTACTCCCGGAAACCTTCGGTTCACTTCAATATAATCGGCCAAATAAAGAATTTTATCCAGCTTCGTCATGTCTCTGCGTCCTGTAGTGTGATAGCGCAAAGCATCCAAAATAGCCGGGTCGTTGACATCAAGTCGATATTGTGCAAAGCCGGCTCCGGTCTTTGCATGTAACAGTTTGGGAGATTTGATTTCCAGTTGTGTTAACTCAATAGCAAATTCTGTACAGTATTGCATCTGTTCGGTTACACTACATTCTTTTGTAATATCATGCAACATGCCCGCAATCTGTGCCTGCGAAACGTCGCTACCATATCGAATTGCTAAATCCTTTGCTGCTTCAATCACGCCAAGCGTATGTTGAAATCTTTTGGGTGAGAGCATCTTCTCAACGATCGGTTTAAACTGTTGCATCATCTTCTCCATAATACAGTTGATGTTCCTGAACGTATTGCCTTACAGCGGGATCCAGTTGCTCAAGCCCTTTTTCGCCGTTTCGTATGTCACTGGAACTAAGAATGAAGGGCTTTATGTGTATGACTTTGCACCGAGCATGATATTTTATTGCATAATACCATTTTTTTATTAGCATTTTAGGATAGACGCCCCATTGGCGCGCTGCTGATACAACAACAGCCATGGAAAAAATGCCCTGCGGATCTTTCCATTTATCCATGGTCAGGAACATATCGCTTCCGCAAATCAAATATAGTTGATCCTCCGGATATTCTCTTGTCAATACGCGCAAGGTATCAGCTGTAAAGCTTTTTCCTTTACGGGTCAGCTCCATGTCGGAAACTTCAAAATCAGGAAAAGCCAAACGTGTCATGGCTAAACGATGTTGCGGCTGATTGTTGCACATTTCCTTGTGCGGTGGTATACCGGATGGCATGACAATAATTCGATCAAAACGCAGTCGATTATTGATCTGTTCCAAAAGAAAGCGATGCCCCTTGTGCGGCGGGTTAAATGTGCCGCCGAAAATACCGATCTTCATACATCAATCCAATATGATCTTTCGTTTATCCGGATCACTGGCCGGTCGATATAAAACGATTTTAGATCCAATGCACTGGACAACGTCGGCCTTAAGAGCATCTGCAAGCATGCCGGCGCAGTCTTTGGTTGCCATAAAAGCGGTTTCCAATACGTTGATCTTAATCATTTCCTTAATTTCCAGGGTTTCATCTAACTGTCTGATCAGATTTTCTGAAACACCGGCCTTACCTATCTGTTCGGTAGCCTTAAGCGTATTTGCCATTTTGCGCAATTGTGCGCGTTGTCCACTGGTAATCATCAGATGTCCTTCTCTTGTATTTCATTTAGTTTCTTACGTAATGCTTCCAGCGCCGCACCGCGGTGGCTGATTGCATTTTTCTCCTCATCGGTTAATTCCGAAAAGGTCTTTTGCTTTGACGGAATGTAAAAAATAGGATCGTAACCAAACCCACCTGCTCCGGCTGATTCATGCGCAATTTCACCCACGCATCTACCGGTAACGGTAAAGGCTACGTCTTTGGATAAGACACAGGCAATGGCGCACTCAAAACTGGCGCTGCGATCTTCTGCATCACCAATTTCCTGTTGCAGCATGGCGATCTTTTCCGAATAGGTTGCCTCTTCTCCGCCGTATCGTGCAGAATATATTCCCGGCCGACCATTTAGTGCGTTTACGCATAATCCTGAATCGTCAGCAATTGTGCCGATACCGGTAAGATCAAAGCCACATCGTGCCTTAATCATGGCATTTTCTTCAAAAGTAGTTCCGTTTTCAATTGGGTCGAAGTCAATACCAAGCTCTCTGGGCGTAACCGTTTCAACGCTAAGCGGAGCAAGTATTGCGTCAATCTCCCGTTTTTTATTTTGATTATTGGTTGCAATTAGTAGCCTCATTCAAGCAATCCCCGTGCATAACTTTCCGGAGAGAAGCGGTCAAAATCATCCGCCGACTCCCCAAGTCCTACAAATTTGATAGGAATTCCAAGCTGATGCAACACACCGATTGCCATACCGCCGCGTGCCGTACCATCCAACTTTGTGAGAACAATACCCGTAAGTCCCGCCGAAGCCGCGAACTCTTTTGCCTGATTAACGGCATTCTGTCCGGTTGTTGCGTCAATGACCAAAAGGAATTCCTTATCGGCATCCGGTAGCTCTCGATCAATAACCCGACTCATTTTTGTCAGTTCATCCATTAGGTGCTTTTTATTGTGCAATCGTCCGGCCGTGTCGCATATGATTACATCCATCTGTCGAGCCTTAGCTGCTGAAATGGCGTCAAATAAGACTGCAGCAGGATCTCCGCCCTCACGATGCTTGACAATATCAATCTTTAAGCGCTTTGCCCAAACATCCAACTGCTCGGAGGCTGCGGCACGAAAGGTATCGCCGGCTGCAAGCAGTACCTTTTTCCCGCTATCATGCAGATACTTTGCCAGCTTAGCACAGGTTGTTGTCTTCCCTGTTCCGTTTACACCGATTACCATGATAACGGAAGGTTTGGTATTAATGGTTAGAGCCATGGATTCAGAGGACATTTGATCAGCGATGATATTGGCCAGTAAACTGCGCACTTCGTCTCCGGTTGAAATCTTTTGCATTTTGGCGCGTTTTTTTAAATCTTCAATAATCGATTCAGCCACCTCAACGCCGGTGTCAGCCATAATCAGAGTCTCTTCCAGCTCCTCCAGAAAATCCTCGTCAACAGCGCGAAAATTGGCAACCAAGGAGTTAATGCTTTCACCAAAAGATTGGCGGGTTTTACTTAATGTCGTTTTCAGTTTTTCAAATAAACCCATTATCTTTGCTCCTATTGGATACGTAACTCGTCATATACCTCACCGACATTAATCGTCAGCAGTTTCGATACACCCTTCTCCTGCATTGTAACACCATAAAGAACATCTGCTTCCTCCATAGTGCTGCGACGGTGGGAAACAATAATGATCTGCGTATGTTCGGTAATAGTATGTAGAAATGCTGCAAAACGAGCGGTATTGACCTCATCAAGCGCCGTTTCAATCTCGTCCATGATACAGAAGGGCGTCGGACGAACGCGTATAATAGCAAAATACAACGCGATAGCAACAAAAGCCTGTTCACCGCCTGAAAGTGAAGACAAGTTTTTAATCACCTTGCCCGGCGGTGTAACACGGATTTCAATACCGGTATTGAGCATATCGGTTGGATCGGTCAGAATCAGATCGGCCTTGCCGCCACCGAACAATTCAACGAATGTTTGTTTAAAAGTTTCATTGATAACAACAAACTGTTCGCTGAATATCGTCTTCATCTGCTCCGTTAATTCTGCGATAACCTTCTCCATGTCGCTCTTGGCCTCTTCCAGGTCATTGGTCTGCGTCAGGAGGAAATCGTATCGATCTTTAACGGCTTTATATTCTTCAATTGCGCCGATATTCACATCACCCATGCGCTTCATTTTACCCTTAATTTCACCTAAACGCTGTTGCGCCTTGGAAATGCTGGGCAGCTCTTGGCGAAGAGGTTGTGCATCGGTAAGTGTCAACTCATACTCATCAAAGAGTCGCGCAATGATATTATCATATTCCGATTCAATGTTTTCTCTGCGCGTCTCGAGACGTTCCACTTCGCGAATCAAGCGTTCCTTTTCACTGGCAATATCCTTTGTAGAAGCCCTTAATTCATTGGCTTTCTTTTCAGCATCTTCACGCTGTTTGCGGATATCTTCCGTATGGGCTTGCTTATCGGCCGCGAGGTCTCTCAGCTGCTTTGCTTGAGCGAAACAATCGCTGATTTTTTGTTCAAGCTCAACGTTTTTATCGGTCAAGCCGGCCATTTCTGTATGTTTCGACTCAATCAATGTGCCGCGCTCACGTTTATATGTGTTAAGCTCTTCAATGGAACGGGCGATCGTTTCAATATCTTTTTCGATTGTAAAAATGCTCAATTTGCGATCCGCAATTTTTGCCACAATCTCATCGCGGCGAGCAATGATTTCTTCATGGCCCTTGAGCAATTCATCCGATTTTTGGGTTTGCTGTGAGATTTGCTCATTTAGCTGCTGCGACAGCAACGTATATTTCTGCATCTCCTCTTTTGCACAATCATATTCGGCATGAGCGTCTGCATCGCGTTGTGTCAGTTCTTGAACAAGTGCTTTGGCATGGGTGAGCCGCTGTTTAGCATCCTCCATGCGCAATTGATTTGCCGTATTGGCATCTTCATATTGACGGATTTCAGCCTTTATGCCATCAGCAAACGCATTGTCGTGTGCCAGTTTTTCGTTCAAATCGTCCAATGCGGCGCAAGCCGACTGATGTTCCGATTCGTGCGCCTTTAACTCACCCTCTAAACGCTTCATCTCATTCTGTCGCGTTAACAACCCGGATCCCTTAGCAGCACTACCGCCGGTCATACTACCACCTGCATTGACAACCTGACCGTCAAGAGTAACGATACGGTATTTATAGCCAATGTGCTTAGCCAATGTAACTGCATTTTCCAAATTGTATACGACACATACGCGCCCTAACAGCCAGTTAACCAGTTCGCGGTATTTCGGTTCGCACTTGACCATCTCTGAAGCAACGCCAAGAAAACCGAGACTGTCTTTCATGTCGTCGGACGATATCGTTTTTGCCGTAATGGTAGACACCGGCAAAAAAGTTGCACGTCCGGCATTGTTATTTTTTAAATAATATACGGCCGCTTTGGCGTCATTCTCGGTATCAACAACAATGTTCTGAATGGTGTTGCCTAATGCCGTTTCAATGGCAACCGAATATTTTTCATCGGTACGTACAATGGTAGATACCGGACCGCAAATACCGTTTAATTGCTGGCGTGACGCAGCCTGCATAACACGCTTAACACTATCGTGATATCCATCAAAATGATTCTGCATATCCGACAGCGTGGTTAACCGCAACCGCTTGGCGTTCAAATTGTTTTCCAGATCAAGCTTAACCTTTTCCTGTTTTTCAATACGCATCTGTAACGCATTAATTCGCAGTTCATAACCGCTGAGTGTGTTGTTAAGCTCCGTGATTTTTCCATTCGTTTGCGCTATTTCTTCTTCTTTTTGTTTAACCTGTATGTCAATAGCCTCATAATCCGCGTTAGCAGTATGCAGTTGTTCGGCAATACGTTCAAAATTTTGACTCAATACTGCACAGTTGCTTTCAGCAAAGCCAATTTTAATTTTAGCGTCTGTTAACCGCTCAGATAAATTCAGAATATCACTGTTGAGAGCATTAATACGCGCCTCTACATCCGATTCTTCGCCGAGGATCGCCGTGTTCGAATCATTCAAAGCCGTTAACTGTGCTCTTTCCTGCTCCAAGTCAATACTTAAGGCATCAATCTGAGTTTGGCGATCGGCAATGCTTTCGTCAAACCCACGCATTTTTTCATCATCTTCACCAATTTCGGCCGTCAGGCGGGCAATTAGCTCATTATTATGCTCAATATCGCTACGAATCAGCGAAATTTCGCTCTCTTTAGCTGCTGCTTGTTCATTCAATGACACAATCTCGCCACGCAAGAAATCGATGGCTTGGGTGGCTTTTTGGGCTTCCAGATAGATGTCTTCCGACTCTTTCTCCTGCGCTTCCATCGCTTTTTCAGCGCGCTCTAAATCGGCACGACCGGTCATGCAGTCGTGCTCAATTTTTTCCTTATTGACCTTAATATTGTCAATGTTTCCCAACCAAAGGCTAACTTCAAGGCCTTTTTTTTCATCGCGCAGACGTAAAAATTCCCTTGCTGTTTCCGCTTGTTTTTCCAGCGGACCCACGCGGGATTCGAGTTCAGCAACGATATCGCGCAGACGAACCAGATTTTCTTCCGTCTGTTCGAGCTTACGTTCCGATTCCTGCTTGCGATAGCGATATTTTGAAATGCCGGCAGCCTCTTCAAATATCTGTCGACGCTCATCGCTTTTTGAAGCTAAAATATCCGATATTTTACCTTGGCCGATAATAGAATAACCATCACGCCCCAAACCGGTATCCATGAGCAGCTCGTGGATATCACGCAGACGCACAGGACTGCGATTGATCATATATTCGCTTTCACCAGATCGGTAATAGCGACGCGTCACCGTTACCTCTGAAAAATCAATTGGCAGGCTCTTATCGGAGTTGTCCAGCGTCAGCGACACCTCGGCAAAACCCATGGCTTTACGGCCTGTTGTGCCATCAAAGACAACGTCCTCCATTTTGGTGCCGCGTAACATTTTTGAACTCATTTCACCCAAAACCCAGCGCACCGCATCGGTAATATTGCTCTTACCGCTGCCGTTCGGGCCGACAATGGCTGTTATCCCCTTATTAAATTGGATCGTGGTCTTGTCCGGAAAGGATTTAAATCCCTGCATTTGTAAGGATTTTAAAAACATATTCGGCGTAGCACCTCAATTCTGAATATGATTTGATTAAAAATTATATCAAAAAATACAGATAATTTCAATAATAATTGTACTTTAATATTTCTTTTTTGCGAAAAACTTGTCAATTTATGTGTGTTGCTATGAAAAAAGGCTATTCCGTAATCGCGGATATAGCCTTTACCATTATAATCCCATTAATTTTAACGCTTCATTGGCGGCCATCTGCTCCGCTTCCTTTTTACTGCGACCGACGCCTTGACCAATGCAGTTACTATTGAGAAGCACAGCCACAGTAAAGACCTTGCAATGATCGGGACCTTCTGTTTTCAGCAAGCGATACGATAAATGCTCGCCGGGGTTCTGTTGAACAACTTCTTGAAGCATTGTCTTGGCATCCTTAAACAACCTGCCGGAAATGGCATCCGGAAGACCCTTTTCAAGATAAGGCAAAATAAAATTACGTGCCGCATCAATACCGCCGTCCAGATAGATAGCGGCAATCAACGCCTCAAATGCATCGGCCAACGCAGAAGGTCGATGCCCACCATCGGCCAATTCTTCACTGCGACTAAAACGTATATAATCGCCCAGATTGATTTCCGAGGCAAATTTAGCTAACGACGCTTCACAAACCAATGCGGCGCGTAATTTGCTCAAATTTCCCTCATTGAAACGATTTTGGTCCATAAAGAGCATTCCTGCACAAATAAAACCTAGAACAGAATCGCCTAAAAATTCCAAGCGTTCATTGGAGACAGTCCCCTCTTCCTTGGCTTCATTCACATAGGAAGAATGGGTAAGAGCACGCAGCAAGAGCGTCTTATCGCCAAACACATATCCGATTTTCTTTTCCAGTGTACCGATTTCCACCTTACTACACCTCGCTAAATAAGACAATATCCCCTTAACGGGGATATTGAATTACACTTAGTTGCTTTGTTTTTCGGTGATATAGTTTACAACATCACCAATTGTTTTAACGCTATCTACATCCTGATCATCGATGGCAACGCCAAACTCTTCTTCAACGGCCATAATCAACTCAACGATATCCAGCGAATCGGCTTCCAGATCATCGACAAAGGAAGTTTGCATTGTGATAGTGTTGGGATCAGAGATCATAAACTGCTCCACAATCAACGATTTTATTTTATCAAATACCATGTTACTTGCCCTCCAATTTGATTGCATAATTCACTAAAATAATAAATGCGAAATGAATTTCTGTCAAGTGTTATTTAAAAATTTCTTAACAATTATAGGCAATTATCTGCTTTGGGGGTTGGTGCCATCATCTGCGTTAGCTTCTCAATAATACCCGCCTGATGCAGTTCAATGGCTTGGCGGATGGCGTTTTTAATGGCCATATCATTTGATGAGCCGTGGGCTTTAATAACGATTCCGGATACGCCTAAGAGAGGGGCGCCGCCAGCCTCAGTGTAGTCAAAAGACTTTTTAAATTGTGTAAACTCTTTAGCAATCAGCAACGTGCCGATTTTTGTGCGCAAATTTTTGAACAAGACACTTTTAAGCGAGGTTGATATCATTTTGCCCATACCCTCTAGTGCTTTTAAGTATATATTGCCCGAAAAACCGTCAGCAACTACGACATCGGCTTGCCCCATTACGCCGTCTCGAGCCTCAACGTTTCCAATAAAGTTAATTCGCGTCTCTTGCCGTAATCGTTCATTAGCCTCAATTTGCAACGGTGTACCTTTGGTATCCTCCGTACCATTATTGAGAAGCCCAACGCGCGGGGATTCCATGCCAAACATGCACGTCATATACATAGAACCCATCACGGCAAATTGATGCAGATACTCAGCCGAGCATTCAACATTGGCTCCGCTATCGATGAGAAGATGTTTTTTCCCACCAATACTAGGGATCATGCCGCCAATTGCAGCGCGCTTTACCCCTTTCATGCGTTTAACCAAAAGGGTCGCTCCGGTAATGACTGCTCCGGTATTTCCGGCAGAAATAAAGGCATCACCCTCCCCTGCCTTCAGTAATCGCATGCCGACAGCCATAGAGGAATCTTTTTTGTCTTTGACTACACTGTCTGCATGGTCCGTCATCTCGATAACCTGAGGGGCATCAGCAACGGACATTCCTGTCATATCAATATTTTCTTGAATTGCCGTTTGTTCGATTATATCACGTTTACCGCACAAAATAACTTCAATGCCATACTCTTTAACAGCCAGAGCGCAGCCCTTCATCACTTGAACGGGAGCGTGATCTCCCCCCATTGCGTCAACAATTACTTTCATTTTTCATTCCTCTTGTGCGGCATTATTTCCGCAGCTATTTGTTCAATTTCTTCCAGTGCCAGCTGTGCCAACATAGCACGACGATCTTTTTTGCGCTTTGCATTAATATGGGTTTGGTCAAAGATTCCAAAATTCACATTCATTGGCTGGAAATTGACCACGGATTCATCGCTGACATACATACCCAGCGCACCAATGGCTGTGGTCTTGGGGAAATCAGGTACTTCCCTGCCCTGCAGCTTTGCCGCCATGGCCACCGCAGCCAGATAGCCGGAGGCGGTGGATTCCACATAGCCCTCCACGCCGGTCATCTGCCCCGCGAAGGCAACCAGAGGATT
>CALBKB010000216.1 GCA_937892635.1 uncultured Clostridia bacterium | reverse complement strand
AGTCGAGTATGCTTTTTGTGAAAAGAGTTGTGTGGTCATTTACAAGACCACTCTGCAGTGAACCGACAATCGTCATCGCCCCTACGCAAAACAGTAAACTGGCCGTTACAAATCCTTGCGTAACCGATACGCTGCCGTCCTTTGTCCCGAATCTCGATTCAAGCATGGTGCCAATGCGGTTAATGCCCCGATCCAATCGGCACACTTCTCCGATCAGCCCACCAATCACCACCGAAAGCACCGTGATCAGGATGTTGCTGCCCTGCGCCAGCCCGTCAATACCGATATAGGCCACGCATAAGGCCACGCCCTTTATAACGATTTCTTCAAAACGTCCCGACCCCGCTTTTTTGCCCAGCCGGCGAATCAACAGCCCCACAAGACTGCCCAAGATCACCGCTCCGGCATTCACCAGCGCTCCCAATAATGGCATTTGACCGCCTCCTCCATAAATGTGAACAATATCTTATCATATTTTTTCCGAAAATCAATGGAAAAAAGCGAAAAAAGCAGAAATTAGTCATTGTGAAACGATAAAAAATATGATATTATAAATAAGATTTATTATTATAAGATGGGGCGGGTACCATGGCCGGAACGTTACGCAAAAAACACAATCGAATATTGTTGCTTGTGTTGCTTTGCGGCATCCTTATCTTTACCTTTGCCATCACCGTATCCCTTCTCCCGGCAAAGTCCGTGCCACCGTCAGACAATCCTTCGGTGCCCCCGTCTTCCGAATCGGCATCCCAACAACCCTCTGAGCCTTCGTCAACTCTGACGGAGGAGCAGCTGTTCACCAACGCCGCCTTCGTCGGCAACAGCTGTGTCGAGCGGCTGTTCGTGCAAGGTTACGCCCTGCAAGCCGACTTTTTGTCAGGCGTCGGTCTGACCGTACATTCGGCCTTTACCGAGCCGCCCGCTCGCTTGGACCAACCGATCACGCAACTGTTGGCGAGTGAAAAACAATATGCGCGCATTTTTATTCTGTTCGGCATCAACGAGGTAGGGAACGACCCCGACCAGTTCATTGACCAGTACGGCGTGTTGATTGACCATATCAAAGCATCCCAGCCGCAGGCGCAGATCTTTGTCCAGTCCATTTTCCCCGTCACTCGCGCCACCCATGAGCGAAACCTCTACTTGGTCAATAATGATAATATTCGGCTCTTCAACGACCGAATTCAACAAATGGCCGAGCAAAAAGAAATCCACTATCTCGACGTTTATCAGGCGCTTGTCAACACCGAGGGCTTTCTTCCCGATGATGCCTCAACCGATGGGGTGCATCTGTCTAAGTCCTATAACCAAATTTGGATCAACTATTTAAAGGAACAGGTAACATGAAACGTTTGTTGTCGGCAATCCTCTTATCAGTCCTTCTGCTGTCTGCCTGCGCAGCAACGCCTCTTGCGATTGATGTGACTGCCGCCGCTTCACTTTTGCGCGGCGCGGTTAGCTTTGATGATATTATGAGCGATCTGGATACGGCTGCCATCTGCCGCATCTTTGCTTTGACCGAGTCGGAAGTGGTAACCGCCGCCGGCTACGTGTCAACCGGTGCCACGGCCGAGGAACTGTTCGTGTTGGAGATGGCCGAAGGGAAACAATCTCAGGTGCGGACGGCTGTTGATGCGCATATGGACTATATGATCGACGGCTACTCCGACTACGGCCCGCAGGAAGTGCCTAAGCTCAAAAACGCCGTGATCGAAACGCATGGCAACTATCTGTTTGTTTGTGTTTGCCAGGATGTGGGACAAGCCCAAACGGCCATCGCACAGATCGTAGGGAAATAATAGCGGGAGGACGGATCGTTGGTATTCTCCAGCCTCATCTTTTTATTTGCATATCTTCCTCTTGTGCTGGGGATCTATTATCTGGTGCCCCGCCGATTTCGTAACGCTTTTTTGCTCTTTGCCAATATCATATTCTACGGATGGGGAGAACCCGTATACATCCTGCTCATGGCCGTTTGCACCGTCATCAACTATCTGTGCGGTCGGCTCATCGGCAAGTATCGAAACGATGCCCGTAAAGCAAAACTGTTTTTGGTTTTGTCCATCGTGGCAAGTCTGGGGCTGCTGGCAGTGTTTAAGTATACGGGTTTTGTTGCATCCTTACTCAAACAACTCCCCGGCCTGAACGGGCTCCTGGTGCCCATCATCCCCCTGCCGGTCGGCATCTCGTTTTATACCTTCCAAAGCATGTCCTACACCATCGACGTCTACCGTAATCAGGCCAAAGTCCAGAAAAGTCTGGTGTCCTTTGGCACCTATGTCTCCCTCTTTCCGCAGCTGATTGCCGGTCCCATCGTGCGCTATCGTGACGTGCAGGAACAACTCGATGAGCGGCATGAAACCATAGAACAATTCTCGGCCGGCGTCAAAACCTTCGTTGTCGGTCTGGCTAAAAAGGTGCTTATCGCCAATCAAATGGGCCTGCTTTGGGATGCCTTACGCGCCGATATCGGTGGTGGCTGGGTGGCTGCGTGGTTTGGTATCTTGGCCTACGCCATGCAGATCTATTTTGACTTTTCTGGTTACAGCGATATGGCCATCGGTCTGGGACGTATGCTGGGCTTCGAGTTTTTGGAAAACTTTAACTATCCCTATATCGCCAAAACCATTACCGATTTTTGGCGGCGTTGGCATATCTCGCTTTCCACTTGGTTTCGTGACTATCTCTATATCCCTCTCGGAGGTAATCGTAAGGGTATTGCCAAACAGATCCGTAACCTGCTCATCGTTTGGCTGGTCACCGGCCTGTGGCATGGCGCAAGCACCAACTTTCTCTTGTGGGGCCTGTACTATTTTATCCTGCTGGTGCTCGAACGCTTTGTCCTGGAACCTATTCTCAAAAAAGCACCCGCCGCGCTGACCATGCCCATCACCTTCGTGCTGGTCTTGTTCGGCTGGGTCATCTTCTCCTTTACCGACATGACACAAATGAGCGCCTTTTTCGGCCGTCTGTTCGCTTTCGGCGGTACGGCGTTGACGGGGGAGAGTGGCTATGCCGTATTGGCCTATCTGCCCTTAATGGTTGTCGCTCTGATAGCCACCACCCCCCTAGGCAAACAGCTCCATGCCAAGTGGCAGGAAAAACCCATCGGTCGCCTTCTTGAAGCGACGGCTGTGGTGCTGGGCTTGGTGCTTTGCACCGCGGCACTGGTCAGCCAAAGCTATAACCCCTTTCTGTACTATCAGTTTTGAGGTGACGGTATGAAGAATCAACGCTTTCATCAATGGCTGTTAACGCTCGTCTTTGTCTGCTTTATCGCCGTCTTCGGCTTGCTTTTTATCCTGTTGCCTAAACAGGACATCTCTCAATTGGAGCGCCGTGCGCTGGCTGATACGCCGACGTTGTCGACCGACGCGTTCTTTTCGGGCCGCTGGGCAACG
>CALBKB010000215.1 GCA_937892635.1 uncultured Clostridia bacterium | reverse complement strand
CCTCTTTACGCATTTCGGAAGAAGCACGTTTCACCGAACCGATAACACGTCTGCGACGCTTATCCACTTCGATGATCTTAAACTGAACAGTCTGTCCTACAAGCATAGACAGATCGGCTTCGCGATCGGAAGTGATCTGGGAAGCCGGAATAAAGATGCGGTTGGACTCGTAGGTCACAACAACACCGCCGTTGACAGCGCTGGAGATCTTACCGGCCAAAATGGTGCCGTTTTCCTCAGCCTCGCTGATCTGCTGCCAAGCCTTCTGCGCTTCCATGCGCTTGCGGCTGAGAGTCGCAGTGCCTTCCACATCGTTAGTTTTAATCACTTGAGCCTCAATGGTATCGCCCACTTTGAACTGAGCTGCCACATCGGCAAAACTTGAAGACAGTTCGTCGGTCGGCAGGATACCGGTATACTTGGCACCCACATCAACCTGGATTTCATTCGGCATCACGGCCATAATGATTCCGGTGACGATCTCTCCTCTGCGTACGGTTTTGAAGGATTCGTTCAATGCCTCTTCGAACGACATTTCCTCCTGAGCTTCCATGTTCTTGATGTTTTCTTCCATGGTGAAAAATACCTCCTCGATAATCCAGACGGGAGTAGAGGCGCCCGCTGTTATCCCAATCAGATTATTGTTTTTGAATTTTGCTGTACTTAATTCCGAAACATCCTGGATCAAAACGGTGTTCTCGCATCGACTGCGGCAAATCTCATAAAGGCGCGCCGTGTTCGCACTGCTGCGACCGCCGATCACGATCATTCCGTCACACCGAGCCGCTAACTGTTCGGCTTCCTTCTGTCTCTCGTAAGTTGCAAAGCATATTGTATCAAATATTTCAGCGTTTGTATAGTCTTTATTTTGAAAATATTTGCAAATATTTTTCCAAACACCCTCATTAAAGGTCGTTTGCGCGACTAATATGGGCGATTTTTGCGAAAAATCTTGCTCGGAAAAGAGTTTTTTTGCCTCATTTTCGCTCGAAATCACATAAAAATCATCCCCAAAATAGTGACCGCGGATCCCGTTTACCTCCGGATGATCATCGTCGCCCGCAATAATAAAGGCCCGCTTTTCCTCGCTGGCCTTCATGGCCAACTTCTGAATGCGCGCCACATACGGACAGGTCATATCCTCCACCATGCCGCCGGCAGCCACGATCTTCTCTTTTACGGCACACCCCACGCCGTGGGCGCGGATCACAACCGTTGTTCCCTCACTCACCTGTGACGGATGGTCAATCGTACCCACCCCGCCCTCTTGGAGGCGACGCAAAACATCGGGGTTATGAATGAGTTCCCCGTAGGTGACAATATTCTTGTTGCTCTGCGCCATCAATTCGCGGGTGCGATTGACAGCACGATCGACCCCAAAGCAAAAGCCGGCCGACTTGGCTAGTATCACTTTCCTCATATCGTATCCGCCAACCGCTCCGTTTCTTCCATCAATCGCTGAGCCATAGCATGTAGATTTTCGGCGCTGCCGTCGACATATCCCAGTTCCTGCAAAGAAAGCGGTTTGCCGAAAATAACAGTCACAGTCCGAAACAGACGCAACCGCTGCCCCTTAGTCTTGACATAGACCGGCACGATCGGACACTGACTGCGAGCAGCCACCAAGGCAAATCCCGTCTTGTATCGCGACAACTTCTCCCCTTTAACGCGCTTGCCCTGTGGGAAAATACCGACAAAATGCCCCTGCTCGATCATCTCGATCGCCGTCTTCACCGCCGCTACGTCCTTGGCGCCGCGCTTGACGGGAAAGGCGCCTAACGAGCGAAAGAAGGCCGCCAAAACTTTATTTTTAAAGATTTCGGCCTTGGCCATATAATGCACCTTACGCTTAGACACACCGATCCCTAAAAAAACAGGATCCATCAGCGACATATGATTACTGGCAAAGAGGCATCCACCTGTCTGCGGAATATGTTCCGTCCCAACCGCACGACAAAAAAACAAGCCCTTCATCAACACCCATGCAATCGGGCGCAAAATTCGATACACCATTATACTCGCTCCTCTATGATGCGACACATATAGGCAACCGTTTGCTCCTGATCCATCTCCGAATTATCCACCAATACGGCAT
>CALBKB010000214.1 GCA_937892635.1 uncultured Clostridia bacterium | reverse complement strand
CTTCCTGCAGATGTACAAGAAGGGCCTTGCCTACGGGGCGGAGACTCCCATCAACTGGTGCCCCAGCTGCCTCACGGGCCTTGCCAACGAGGAGGTAAAGGAGGGTTTCATGAGTTTCCTGATGCCCTTCTACACTCCCATTTCTCAGAACGACTCCCCATCGTTTGTAGGCAAGTTCGTGCGTGAGGTCAGAAACGGCAAGGTGGATGCCTTCATGCTGCGCCTAAAGGCCTTGATGGCAGATACGCCATACGAACTGATACGTGACCTTGAGGTTCATTACCAGAATGTGATGTTCATCTTCACCAAACTGATGGGTTTGTATGTCCAGGCGGAATACCGTACTTCCCGTGGCCGTATAGACCTGACCATAGGTACCGACAGGTACGTTTATGTCATCGAGTTGAAACTGGACGGTTCTGCCGAGGATGCTCTGGCCCAGATAAACGAAAAGGACTATGCCCTGCCCTTTGCCGTGGACGGCAGGGAGACGGTGAAGATAGGCGCTAACATCACAAGCGAAACCCGCAACCTGGAACGCTGGCTGGTGGAGTATTGAACGGTGAACGGTGAACGATTAACGTTGAATGTTTAACGAAGAATAGGTTTTAACCGAAAAGTACGTGCAAAAAAAAAAAGAAGGTTGTCATCACGACAACCAATCTTTCGTTAACCTTAAATCTAATACCATGAAAAACACGATGCAAAGGTACGGCTTTTTCCGAGACCTGCAATAGTAAGGGCGAACTTTTTGCCCGTACTTCGTGTTTTATTGATTTATGTCAAGTGAGGTGGCGGGAATCAGCGTTTCTTTAAGTCTTGCTCCAGTTCTAATAATTGTGACATGTCTTCAGCATCGGCATTTGCCCTTTCTATGGCCTTCCTACGGGCATTAAATTTGTCAAAGACCTTATAAACAAATGTCTCCATTTGCTTGTTGCTAACGCAGTTGTCAAGTATTCCTTGACAACTGAATTCGCATCTAACTCTTTGTCGATTAGAATCTTGGAGATATGTAAGTTGATATTTTGCTTAGAGGTGGCAAAAAGTTCGGCCATTTGCAACTGGTTAAGCCATATCAAACCATCACGTTCGTAAAGTTTGATGCGGCTTTTGCCATCTTCGGAGGTGTATAGTATGATATCGCCGGACATAAAATTGTAGGGTTAGAGTCCTCAGGGTCTTTAGGGATCTTAGAGTCTTTAGGGATTGGGGTAGGCTTCTATCAGCACGGTGGCATAGGCGGAGATGCCCTCCTCGCGGCCGGTGAAGCCGAGTTTCTCTGTGGTGGTGGCCTTGATGCTGATGTCCTCCACGTCTATGCCCATGCATTCGGCCAGACATTCCTGTATGGAGGGGATATGGGCCTTCAGTTTCGGGCGCTCGGCACAGATGGTGGCGTCTATGTTGCCCACGCCAAGGCTGCGCTCGGATAAAAGCGCACCCACGTGTGCCAGAAGCTTAAGGCTGGAAATACCTTTAAACTGCTCGTCTGAATCGGGGAAATGTTCTCCGATGTCGCCAAGGCCTGCTGCGCCAAGCAGGGCATCCATGATCGCATGGACTAATACGTCGGCATCTGAATGTCCGTCCAATCCCTTATCGTTGGGAATCTCAACGCCGCCCAGAATCAGTTTTCGACCCTCTTTGAGTCGATGTACATCATATCCGATCCCTATTCTCATCTTCATCCATCCTTTGCGCAATCATGCGTGCCAACACAAGGTCAGCAGGCGTAGTCAGTTTGATGTTATCTTCGCTGCCCTCAACCCATACAATCGGCAAGTTTCGCCGCTCAAACAGCTGACAATCGTCCGTCAGATCCTCCCGGTCAGCCATCGCAGACGCTAGCGCGATCCGATACGCCTCCAATTCAAACGTCTGAGGTGTTTGTACCAACCGCAATCGCTCACGATCCACCGTATCAATGATTTTACCTGTATCGTCAATTAACTTTACAGTGCTGGTTACCGGTATCACAGGCGCTGCGGCTCCGTTTATATAGGCGGCCTCATTGACGCGATCAATCAAGGCAGGATAGGCAAAGGGGCGCGCGCCGTCATGAATGGCAATATATCGGCAGTCAGGGGGGACGGCGGCTAATCCGCGCTGCACCGACTCCTGTCGTGTTGCTCCGCCCTCAATAACGGCAACTACTTTGCTCGGCGCGGATTGTGATAAATAAGGATAGCGTTCGGGTGAAGTCACAACAACAATATCATCAATGGTGTTGGCTTTTTGAAAATTTTCCAAGCAACGATCGATAACCGTGGTCTTGCCGATCCGGATCTGCTGTTTATCTTGTCCCATCCGCGTACTGCGGCCGGCCGCCACAATAATGGCGCAGGTGCGCTGCCTCGTCATGCTCTCCTCCTAAGGATAATGCCATAGGGCTCAGCCTATGGCATTGTATATTTCTTGCTCCAAATCACGGATATCGGTATCCAGGGCGATCATCAGTTCACTCATCAGGATCTGTTTGGCGCTATGTAACATCTTGCGTTCACCGGCCGAAAGTGACTTTTCCTTATTACGCAGTACCAAACTTTTGAAAACCTTGGCCGTTTCAATCAGATCACCGGTTTTAAGCTTGTCCATATTTTCACGGTAACGCTTGGACCAGTTGGCGTTTTGCTCCGTTTCCAAATCATGCAGCGCCCCTAAAATGCTCTGGGCATGCTCTTTGTGCGTCACCATGCGGATCTGAGTCGGCTCCTTGTCAACGGGCACCATGATCTTGATATTTCCTAAAAAAAGCGAAACAACATAATACTGTTGATCGACACCATTGATGGTGCGCGTTTCGATCTGTTCAATGATTCCTGCGCCGTGCATCGGACACACGACTTTGTCCCCTATTGCATACATGGAGGCGACCAAACCTTTCTGTAGAATGGTGTTACACATAATTTAATTATATTATACATGAAAAATTTTCATAAATCAACTTTTCTTTTCAAATTATGCATGTTATAATACCATCAAATTCATGTTTTTTTTGGTGAAGCGATGTATAAATTAGCTGTATTTGACTTGGATGGCACTCTTTTTGATACGCTCCCCGATCTCTTGCCCGCGTTCAATGCAGCGGTAGAGGCCTACGGTTATGCCCCCTGTCCAACAGAACGTTTCGGTCAGGTCATCGGCAACGGATACCAAACCTCGTTGCGCCGTATCCTGCCGCCCGATTTCGATAATGAGGAACAATTTAAGGCTATGTGCCGTATCTATCATGAAACGTACCATGCCCATTATGCGGATCATACCTATGCTTATGCGGGCATACGCCAAGCCCTGCGGCGTCTGCAGGATCATGGCGTAAAAATGGCCGTTTTATCCAATAAAACCGAAGAACATTCGCAGTTTCTGTGCCAAAAACTTCTGCCGGACATCTCGTTTTGCGGCGTCTACGGTGCCGGCAGCGGTTACCCGCTTAAGCCTGCCCCTGACTATTTGCAAAAAATACTCAACGACCATGGCGTTTCTCATGCTGAGGCTATCTTTATCGGCGACAGTAATGTGGACGTGTATACCGCTCATAACGCCGATATGCCCTGCATCGGCTGTGAATGGGGTTATCGCGGAAGAGAAGAGCTGCGGCAAGCAGGCGCCGATCTGTTGGCGTCAACGCCGGCTCAGATGGTAGATTTGATTTTGAAATAAGGAGATATTATCATGGCTATTGTTGCCCCTTCTATCTTATCGTCCGATTTTTCCCGCTTAGCAGAGGATTGCAAACGCGTGACCGATGCCGGTGCCCAATATCTGCATATTGATGTTATGGACGGCGCTTTTGTCCCCAATATTACCTTGGGCCCCTGCGTTATTCGTTCGCTGCGTCCAACATCCGATGCCGTTTTTGATGTGCATCTGATGATCTGTGAACCGGAACGCTATCTGGATGAATTTGCCAAGGCCGGAGCCGATATCATTACCATTCATACCGAAAGCACAACGGATATCCAAGGCTGCCTTAACAAGATTAAAGCCCATGGTCTCCGCGCCGCCTTGACAGTCAAGCCGGGCACGCCCGTCGAGGTCTGTGAGCCGTATCTGGCACAGCTGGATATGGTGCTGGTCATGACGGTTGAACCGGGTTTTGGCGGTCAAAAATTTATGAGCGATATGGTGCCCAAGATCACGTGGCTCGATGATAAACGCAAAGAGCGTGGTCTGTCCTATCTGATTGAAGTCGACGGTGGCGTTAATGCCGATAATGCTCAGTTGTTGGTCGATGCCGGCACGGATGTGTTGGTGGCCGGCAGTGCTGTATTTTGTGCGCAAGACGTGGATGCGGCCGTCCGCTATTTCGCATCGGTCAATCGTAAATAAGTCTTGAAATCGGACAGACTATATTGTATAATATGAAATGAGACAGGTCCTACGCGGCGGATGTCTGTGAACCATGTCAGGCGGGGAACCGAGCAGCATTAAGCAGTTCGTTCCGGGTGCAGTAGGTACCCTGTCTCATTCTATTTATTTTAGGTGGTGACGATATGGAATATCAGGCCCTTTACAGAAAATGGCGACCGGCCAGATTTGAAGATGTCTATGGCCAGGATCACGTTACCGTTACCCTCAAAAATCAAATTAAACAAGAAAAAATAGGCCATGCCTATCTCTTTACCGGCACCCGCGGCACCGGTAAGACGACCTGCGCCAAGATATTGGCCAAGGCTGTCAACTGTCTGTCTCCGCAAGACGGTGAGCCTTGCGGTCGCTGCGAAAACTGCCGCTTGTTTGAACAAGAAAGTTTGTATGACGTTGTAGAAATCGACGCCGCCAGCAAAAGTCGTGTCGAGGATATCCGCTCTATCATTGATGAGGTTGTCTATGCCCCTTCCATCGGCAAGCGTAAGGTCTATATCATCGACGAGGTCCAGATGATGACCAACAACGCCTTTAACGCTTTGCTTAAAACCCTCGAAGAGCCGCCTGAGTATGTGGTTTTTATTTTAGCTACCACCGAGGCGCAAAAGATCCCCGCCACCATCTTATCCCGCTGTCAGCGGTTTGATTTTAAGCGTCTGCCCGTTTCGGTCATAACCGCTCGCCTGGAATTGGTTGCCAAGCAGGAAAACATTACTCTCGATGCGCAGGCGGCCGAAATGATCGCCTTGTTGGCGGATGGTGCTATGCGCGATGCCTTGTCTATCTTGGAACAGTGTCAGACAGCCGGCACGGTAACTCGTCAGACGGTGCTGGAAACGGTTGGCATAGCCGGTGCCGAGGAAATGCTGGGATTGATCGCGGCTTGTGAGCAGCAGGATATTGTAAAAGCTATTTCCATTTTGGATGGATTTTATGCCACATCCAAGCGCATGGATACTTTGCTTGGTGAATTGATCGGTTGTTATCGCGATTTGTTATTGATTCGTATGGGCGCGCAGGATTGTGTGCGTCGCAGTCAGGATGAAAAGAAGGCGTTTGCCCAACTTGCCCAAAGCCTGTCACAAGAATATATCTTCTATTGTATTGAACGGTTAACCGAAGCTGTCGCGGGAGTAACCAAAAACAGCGGCAACTTAACGGTGGCACAAATGTGCATCTTGCGCCTGTGCCGTCCCAAACAGGAGCCCGTTCCCGTGCAGGCTCCTGCCGTATCGGCACGTCCTGAACCCAAAAGGGAACAGCCCAAACCGGATCCGATACCGGCACCGCAACCCAAGGCGGCGGTTGATGGGGATGCCTATAAAAAGATTTTGGCTCAAATCAAGCAGCCCAACGTTCGCTTTTTTATTCCGCAAAAGGGTGTCTATCAAAATGGACGATTGCTCTTATACGCTACGACTACGTCGGAATATGAATTGGCCAGCCGTCCCGACACGCAAAAGCATCTGCGTGATGCTTGTGCCGCCATCGGTTTGTCGGATTGCGTGATTGAGGTCGTGCCGCCCCGGAAAGCGGCTCAACCGCAAGAAACGAATGATACTTTTTCACTGTAAGGAGAATCGGTTATGAAAGTCAGAATTCCTAAGGACGCAGGCGGACCCAGCCTCAGTTCGCTCAATAAACTCAAAAGAATGCAAGAGGAAATGGAAGCCAAGCAGGTAGAACTTGCCGAGCGTGAATTTTCTGCATCCTCCGGCGGCGGTGCCGTCACTGTGACTGCTCTGGGTACGCACCGTATCCAATCGGTGAAAATTGACCCCGATGTTATCGATGCCGACGATGCCGAAACGCTGGAAGATCTGGTTTGTGCCGCCGTCAATGAGGTCATGGACGCCATTGATAAAGCTTCGGAGGAAGAAATGGGACAGATCACCGGCAGCTTAAGCGGCTTGGGTCTTCCCGGAATGTTTTAAGCAGGAGAATGTGAATGAGCGCGTTTCATACACCTGTACAGAATTTAGCCGAGCAGTTTAGAAAATTATCGGGCATTGGAGCCAAAACGGCACAACGACTGGCCTATGAGGTCATTGAAATGTCCAAGGAAGAAGTGCAGGCTTTTGCCGGTGCGATTTTGTATGCCAAGGAACACACTTCGACCTGCCCGATCTGTTTTGGATTAACAGGGCAGGAGGATATGTGTGAGATCTGTGCCGACGATCGCAGAGATCATTCCCGCATCTGCGTGGTCGAGCAGCCGCAGGATATCGTGTCTTTTGAGCGCATTCGCGATTATAAGGGCTTGTATCATGTGCTTCACGGCGTCATTTCGCCGATGGACGGTATCGGTCCTGAGCAGTTAAAAATTAAGGAATTGATATCCCGTGTCGGTAATGAGGATATCAAAGAGGTTATCTTAGCCACCAATCCCACCATCGAAGGGGAAATGACGGCCACCTATATCAACAAATTGCTCAAGGTTTTGGATGTCAAGGTCACCCGTATTGCCTACGGTATTCCGGTCGGCGGCGATTTACGCTATGCCGATGAGGTAACGCTCTTGCGTGCCTTTGAGGGACGCCGCAGCATCGATTGAGGTATGGGTATGGATCCGTTTTTGGTAAATGTCTTGACCTTGGCCTATCAAGGGGACGCCGTGTATGAACTTATGGTGCGACGTGCCTTGATTGCTCAAGCTGCCTTGCCGGCTGGACAAATGCATCGTCTTGCCATGAACTATGTCAGTGCGTCGCGCCAGAGTAAGGCCTGCGAGGTGCTTCTTCCCATGCTCAACAAAGAGGAAGAATCGGTGTTTATGCGGGCACGTAATGCCAATCCTCCCCATGCTCCACGCCATGCTGATATCGGCGATTATCACCGTGCTACGGCCTTGGAGGCCGTCTTCGGGTATTTGGATTTGATGGGGCAGCAACAACGCTTGACGGAGTTGTTTGAGCCAATATTTGAATATCTTTCTCAGGACAGATGATTGAGTCATCTGTCCTTTTTTTGTATATCCTAGTAATTTTTGCCGATACTGATACGGGTGATAATATGCAAATAAGACAAATCAAAGAATATGCGTTAGATGCGCTGTTTGTGGTTGTCGGCTGTATAATCTATGCCGTAGCTGTCAATGTGTTTGTTGTGCCTTGCGGACTCATTCCGGGCGGGGCTACCGGTTTGAGTATTATTTTGCATGACTTAACGGGGCTATCGGTCGGTTTGGGCATCGTATTGATCAATCTGCCGCTGTTTGTGTTAAGCATACAACGGTTAGGACGACTGTTCTTGATAAAGACGGTTATAGCTACGCTGTTGTCGGGTCTGACGGTGGATATCTTCGATTTCTTGCCGGCGGTTACCGACGATCGCATTTTAGCCTGTATTTTCGGGGGGTTGGCATCAGGCGTTGGGTTGGCTCTCATTTTTCAGCGTGGGATCACCACGGGCGGGAGTGATCTGCTCTCGCATCTGATTCGTATCTCCCATCCGCGGCTGAAAATGGGGAAATTGCTGCTGATCGTTGATGGTTTGATTTTACTCGTCGGTACAATATTGGTGCATCGTGATATTCCGGGTGCCCTCTATTCTTTAATTCTAATTTTTGTTGCCTCGGAAGCCATCGATTATGTTCTGTCGCGCACCGAGAAGGGAACGGTGTGTTTCATCATTTCCTCGCAAAGCCGACAGATCGAGCTGCAAATTCTTAAAAAACTTGGGCGCGGTGCTACCGTGCTGTACGGAAGGGGCAGTTATTCGCATACCGATCGGGATATTATTTTGTGCGCTGTCTACGGCTATGAATTGGTTCGCTTGCGAAAGATCGTTTTTGAAACCGATGAAACGGCTTTCTTTATTGCGTCGAACACCTCAGAGATCTCCGGCTACGGCTTTTTGACCGATCACAAATAGTTTCATGGAGGAACAGGAATGAAAATCCTCAAACGGTACCGAAATGAGTGTCTGTCTTGTTATATTCGCATGTGTAAAGACTCGGTTAACAAAGAAATAGGCGATCATAAAAATCAAATCCGAAAGCAGGTTTCTGCCTTTGTGTCTGCCATGCGAGACTATCAAAAATGTCCGGGGCTGTCCGGCGCGTCGGTATCTTTGGCCTATCGTTTGTCGGATGTCTTTTTTGAGGGTAACGAAGCTAAGGTTGAGGCCATGCATCGGTTTTTGCTGAGAGTCGGCAAAACCT